>JAWVYK010000071.1:0-11468 GCA_033722755.1 Rhodovibrionaceae bacterium
ATCGGCAGTTTCCACGTTTTCAATGTAGATTTCGTCGATGTCCTTGTAGCCCGCGCTGAAGACGCGGGTCGCGTCGAAGGCCGCGTAATCCCCGCCCGGTGCCGATTCGCCATGGGTCGTGTTGCTGGGCGGCTGCGCGCAGCTCACGGCGAGCAGGGTTGCGCCAAATATCGCAAGCGCACGCCGGCGGTTCGGCCTGGCCAGCTTGCGCGCCGCCGAATTTCCAAGGCGGGATACCCACTTAGGCTGCATCGTCGACCCTTCTCTCAAGCAGGATCATAATTAAATCAACGAACCGCCCAAAATGCCAACATGTTTTCCAGTTTAAATGCGGTAAATCGTACGCGCCTCATGTCGGCAACCCACGAAGGGCGCAGATCCCATCTGGCACGAATGCGTGAAAATACCTTTGACGGGGTCTCAGGCGCGCTTCTTTTTGCCTTTTGGTTTTCCGGGTTTCGCACCGCCCTTGGCGCCCTTGCCGGGCCCGCGCGATCCGGCTTTCTTCTGCGCCTTTTTCCCCGCTTTCTTGCGTGAGGCGGCCCGCCGCTTGCCCGTTCCGGGGCCGCGTGGGGTGGGCGCAGGTTTTATCGCGCCGAGGTCTTCCGCAGGGCTTTTCAGCACCTCTTGCAGGTCGAAGACAATGCCGCCGGTTTCCGGATCGGCTTCGTCCAGGCGTACGCGCACGCGGTCGCCCAGCCGGTAGACCCGGCCCCAGCGGCGCCCGACGAGGCAGTGTTCTTCCTCGACGTGATCGTAATAGTCGTCCGGCAGCGTCGAGATCGGAACTAGGCCGTCGGCCCCGGTCTCGTCCAGCGTGACGAACAGCCCGAAACGCGTGACGCCATTGATGCGTCCTTCGAAGCTGGCGCCGATGCGCTCGCGCAGATAGGCGGCCGTAAAGCGGTCGACGGCGTCGCGTTCGGCGGCAGCGGCGCGGCGCTCGGTCTGCGAGATATGCTCGCCGATCTCCTCGAACTTTTCCGCCTGGTCGTCCGGCAGGCCGTCCTTGCCGAGGCCCAGTCCGCTGATCAGGGCACGGTGAACGAGCAGGTCCGCATAGCGGCGGATCGGCGAGGTGAAGTGTGCGTAGCGCTCGAGCGCCAGACCGAAATGGCCAAGGTTCTGCGGGCTGTAGACCGCCTGGCTCTGGCAGCGCAGCACGAGGTCGTTGACCAGAGGCGCGGCGGGACTGCCTTCGACGCGCTCCAGGATGCGTGTGAAATTGACGGGCTTGACGTTGCCCCGCGCCAGCGTGAGGTCCAGCGAATCGAGGACCGTGCGCAGGGATTCCACCTTGGCCGGGTCCGGGGCATCGTGCACCCGGTACATGCAGGGCTGCTTCGCCTTCTCCAGCGTCTGCGCGGCCGCCACGTTAGCCGTGATCATGAATTCCTCGATCAGGCGGTGGCTGTCCAGCCGCTGGCGCGGTTCGATCCGCTCGACCCGGCCATGCTCCGAGATGACCACCTTCCGCTCGGCGATGTCGAGCTCCAGCGTGCCGCGCCGCTCGCGCGCCTTCAGCAGGGATTCGAAGGCGCCATAGAGCGGGTTGATGACGCTTCCCACCAGCGGCTCCGTCGTCTCGTCCGGGCGTCCGTCGCGGGCAGCTTGAACTTGCTCGTAGGTCAGCCGCGCCGCCGATCGCATGAGGCCGCGGACGAAGCGGTGGGCGCGGATTTCGCCATCCGCGCCGATGGTTATGAAGGCGGCCAGGCAGCCACGGTCCTCCTCCGGGCGCAGCGAGCACCAGCCGTTGGACAGCGCCTCGGGCAGCATGGGCACAACGCGGTCAGGGAAATAGACCGAATTGCCGCGGGTATAGGCGTTGCGGTCGAGCGGGCCATTGGCGCGCACGTAGTGCGAGACGTCCGCGATGGCCACCAATATGCGCCAGCCGCCCTTGTTGGCCGGATCGTCGTCGGCCTCGGCATGAACCGCGTCATCGAAGTCCCGCGCGTCCGCGCCGTCGATCGTGACGAGCGGCAGGTCGCGTAGGTCTTGTCGCTTGGCGAGTTGGACGGGGCCCGCTTTTTCAGCCTCCGCCACGGCCTCGTCGGAAAAGCCGGTCGGGATGTCGTGTTCGGCAATCGCGATCATCGAGATCGCGCGCGGATCGTCCATCGATCCCAGGCATTCCAGCACGCGGGCCTCGCGCCGTCCGCGGCCCAGGCGCTTGTGGTGCGGTTTCACCTCGACGAGGACGAGCTCGCCGTCCTCGGCGTTCTGGGTGTCTTCGGCGCGGATTGTCAGCTCGTCCTTCACGCGGCGGTCGGTCGGCCGCAACCGGCCGCCGCCGCCATCGGCCTGCTCGAAGACTCCCACGATCTGCCGCGGCACGCCGCCCAAAACCCGGATCGGGCTGGCATCGTATTCTGCCTCGCCGACGCGGCGCAGGCGCGCCAGAACCCGATCGCCGCGGCCAATGGCCGGCGCGCCCTTGCGCCCGGGCGCCAGATAGATCCGCGGCGGCGGTGCCTCCTCGCGCCAGTTCGCCGGGCGGCCCAGCAGCTCGCCGGCGGGGTCGGTCCCGGTGACCTCGATCACGGTGACCTCTGGCAGGCCCCCGCTGCGGGTCAGGCGGCGCTTGTGGCTGCGGTCGATCAGGCCTTGGTCCTGCAGTTCGCCCAGCAGGTCCTTGAGCTGCTTGCGGTCCTCGCCCTTGATGTTGAAGGCGCGGGCGATCTCGCGTTTGCCGACCGGCTTGTCGCTTTCGTGAATGTAGTCCAGCACCTCTTCCTTGCTGGGGAAGTGCTTCTTTTTATCTTTGGCTTTTTTCGTCACAGTTGAATTCCGTCTTGCCGCCCGTCGCAGCGGAGTGTCGCGCGCCAGGCGGTGTTGTTGATTTTGTGGTGTGCAAATCCGGGGATGACGCCGGCAACCGCCTTGTCGTTGCGGGCTTGCGTTCAGCCCTTGCCGGCGCTCGCCTTGGCGCGGCCGGATTTGCGTTTGCCGCGCCCCTTGGCGCCAAGCTTCTTGCCCTTCTCGGCAAGGCGTGCGACGGCGGTTTCCAGGTCCAGGCTTTCGGGATCGTCGGCCTTCTGCAGCGAGGCGATCATGTCGCCCCGCCTTACATAGGGTCCGTAACGGCCTTTGTGCAGGGTGACCGGCTGGCCCTCGTGCTCGCCAAGCGTGCGCAGCGGTTCGGCGCCCCGGCGCTGCTTGCCGGCCTCGGCCAGAAGGGCGACCGCCCGGTTGAGGCCGATATGCAGCACGTCATCGTCCGGCGTCAGCGACTTGAAGGTGCTGCCGTGCTTGACGTAGGGGCCATAGCGGCCAATGCCGGCGGCGATGGTCTCTCCGGTTTCGGGATGGCGTCCGACCTCGCGCGGCAGCGCCAGAAGCTGCAGGCCCTGATCCAGCGTGATCTCCGCGGGCGCGATGTTGGGCGGCAGGGAGACCCGCTTGGGCTTCTCGCCTTTTCCGCCTTCGCCCAACTGCACGTAAAAGCCGTATGGCCCTTTCTTCAGATAGACCGTCTCGCCGGTGTCCGGGTCCGTGCCCAAAGCCCGTGGCCCGCCTTCGGCTTCTGCTTCCGCCGCTGTTTCGGGTCCGGCGGCAAGCGCGCGCGTGTAGGTGCAGTCGGGATAGTTGGAGCAGCCGATGAAGCCGCCGCTGCGGCCGATCTTCAGCCCCAGGCGTCCGTCGTCACACGACGGGCAGGCGCGCGGGTCCTTGTCGGGATTCTTCGGGTCGTGCGGGAAGAAGTGCGGGCCGAGTTCCTCGTCCAGCGCCTCGATCACATCCGAGATTTTTAGGTCCTTCGTTTCCTCCACCGCGCCGCTGAAGGCCTCCCAGAAATCCCGCAGCACCTGTTTCCAATCGGCACGACCGCCGGAGATTTCGTCGAGCTGTTCCTCCAGGTCGGCGGTGAAATTGTATTGGACGTAGCGGTTGAAGAAGCTCTCCAGAAAGGCGACGACGACGCGCCCGCGGTCTTCCGGCACGAAGCGCTTCTTCTCCAGCCGAACGTAGTCGCGGTCCTGCAGCACCTGGATGATCGAGGCATACGTGGAGGGGCGGCCGATGCCCAGTTCCTCCAGCTTGCTGACAAGGCTGGCCTCGGTATAACGCGGCGGCGGTTGGGTGAAATGCTGCTCCGGGATCACCTTCTCGCGCTGCAGCGGCTGATTGTTGTTCAGAGGAGGGAGGCGGCGCTGCGCCTCTTCCTCGTCTTCGGTGTCGTCGCGGCCTTCCTGATAGAGCGTGAGAAAACCGTCGAACTTGAGCACCGAGCCGGTCGCTCGCAGCCGCGCGTCGCTTCCCTCTGCGGCGATGTCGGCCGTCACCTGGTCGAAACGCGCGCTTTCCATCTGGCTGGCGACCGCGCGCTTCCAGATCAGTTCGTAGAGGCGGAAGGCATCGCCGTCCAATACGCGGCGCAGCGCCTCCGGCCGCCGGCTGAAATTGGTCGGGCGCACAGCTTCGTGGGCCTCCTGCGCATTCTTGGCGCGCGACGAATAGGCCCGCGGCTTGTCGGGCAGGTAGCTGTCACCGTGATCGGAGCCGATCATCTCGCGCACGGCGCTTATCGCCTCGCGCGACATCTGCACGCCGTCCGTCCGCATATAGGTGATCAGCCCGACCGTCTCTCCGCCGATGTCGACGCCTTCGTAAAGCTGCTGCGCCTGGCGCATGGTGCGCGTTGCACTGAAGCCCAGCTTGCGCGAAGCCTCCTGCTGCAGCGTCGAGGTGGTGAACGGCGGCTGCGGATTGCGGCGGACCTGCTTGGTCTCGACCTTCTCGACGCTGAATCCGCGAGCCTCCTCGAGAATGCCGGCTGCGCGCTTCGCCGCTGCCTCGTCGGGCAGGTCGAACTTGCCCAGCTTCTTGCCGTCGAGGTGCGTGAGGCGGGCATCGAAGCTGTTGCCGTCCTCGGTCTGCAGGCGCGCCAGCACCGTCCAGTATTCCTGTGGGCGGAACGCCTCGATCTCGGATTCGCGCTCGCAGATGAGCCGCAGGGCGACGGACTGCACGCGGCCCGCCGAGCGGCTTCCCGGCAGCTTGCGCCACAGGACGGGCGACAGGGTGAAGCCGACCAGGTAGTCGAGCGCCCGGCGCGCCAGATAGGCCTCGATCAGCTCCTTGTTCAGCTCCCGGGGATTGGCGAACGCCTCGGTGACAGCGCTCTTTGTGATCTCGTTGAAGGAAACCCGTTTGACATCGACGTCCTTGAGTGCGCGCCGGCGGGCGAGCTCTTCAATGATGTGCCAGGAAATGGCCTCGCCTTCGCGGTCCGGGTCGGTTGCGAGATAGAGCCGGTCGGACTGCTTGACCGCCTGGGCGATTTCCTTGAGCCGCTTGTCGCCCTGCGGATCCACCGTCCAGTCCATGGCGAAGTCGTCCTCCGGGCGGACGGACCCGTCCTTCGGCGGCAGGTCGCGCACATGGCCATAGCTCGCCAGCACCCGGAAATCGTCTCCGAGATATTTGTTGATGGTCTTGGCCTTTGCGGGCGATTCGACAACGACGACGTTCATGTGAGCTCGGACTGGAGTTTCCATATGGCGCGCGGCAACCGCCGGCCATCAAGATGCGGCCCACGGGTTGGTTCGACGGCAGCCGTTGACCTGAGGGCGGCGCTAAAGCCCAGACTGTCAGGCTTCGGCAACCAGCGAAACCCGGTTGCCCGGATGACGCTCCAACCGGCTTGCAAGCTCAAGCTCCAAGAGCACCGTCAGGACGGCAGGAGCCGAGAATTGGCATTGGCGGATCACTTCGTCAACCGGAACCGGCACGGCGCCGAGCAGCTCGAGCACGGATTCCCGCACTTCGGAGAGTTCGGAATCCGGCGGGATTCCAGCATCAGCGCCGCCTGCGTAGCCATCCCGGCGGTCTTCTTTGAGCGGCTGACGTAGAATCGGCGCAAGCACCTCCAGCACATCCTCGGCGCTTTCCACCAGACTGGCGCCTTGGCGCAGCAGGTCGTTGCACCCTCTGGCGCGCGGGTCGAGGGGCGAGCCGGGCACGGCCATGACTTCGCGCCCATGATCGCCGGCCAGGCGGGCGGTGATGAGCGAGCCCGACTTGGGAGCCGCCTCGACAACCAGCACGCCGTGCGAAAGCCCGGAGATGAGCCGGTTGCGGCGGGGAAAATGGCGCGCCTGCGGCTCTGTGGCCAGTGGCATCTCCGAGACGACCGCGCCGCGCTCCGCAATCTCGCGGTAAAGCTGTTCGTGCTCCGGTGGATAGACGACATCCACGCCGCCGGCCATGACTGCGGCGGTGCCGCCTTCGAGCGCGCCCTGGTGCGCGGCGGCGTCGATTCCCCGCGCCAGGCCGGATACGACGAGAATCTGGCGGGCGGCAAGCTCACGGCAAATCTGGCTGGCCAGCCGGCGTCCATTAGCCGAGGCATTGCGCGCGCCGACGACGCCGACGCCGGGGCGTTGCAGGAGAGAGAGGTGACCGAGCGCCGAAAGCAGCGGCGGCGCGTCATCGAGTTGGCTCAGCAGCGCTGGATAATCCGGCTCGCACGATGCCAGAACGCGCACCCCGGCGCTCTCGGCGGCGTCGAGCTCGCGTTCGGCGTCGGCGGCGGGACAGATGCGGATTTTCCGGCTGAGGCCGCCGCGCGCGGCCAGCCCTGGCAAGGCCTCCAATGCCGCCGCGGCCTCGCCGAAGCGCCGCAGCAGTTGGTGGAATGTGACCGGCCCGACGTTCTCGCTGCGCAACAGTCGCAGCCAGTCGATACGCTCCTGCCGGGAAAGCTGTCTGCCCGCCATGGCGCAACATTGCGGAGGTCGTTCGCTGACGTCAACGAATACGCGATTTTCTATCTCTTTTAATCGCGTTTCGGAAGCCTGCGCGGCCAGCGCTTTTCTTATGCCGCGCGCTCCTCTAGAACGGCGTGCCCCATCCGGCAGTGACAATCGGGATTTCGCGCGTGCGCTACCTCCCATTCATACTGGCCAACCCGCGTTTTCTGGCCTTCGGCTTTCTGATCGCCGCTTTTTCCAGTTTCGGGCAGACCTTCTTCATCGGTCTGTTCGGGGCGGAGATTCGCGCTGCCTTCGATCTTGGCCATGGAACCTTCGGCACCGCCTATTCCATCGCCACCGTGGCCAGCGCGGCGACCATGGTTTGGCTCGGCCGGCTGATCGATCGCCTGGATTTGCGCCTTTTCACCGTCGCCGTCTGCCTGGTCATGGTGACGGCCTGCTTCGTCATGGGCTCCGCCGAGGCGGTCGTGGTCCTGGGACTTGCCATTTACCTGCTGCGCCTGAGCGGTCAGGGACTGATGAGCCACATCTCGATCACCGCGATGGCACGTTACTTCGAAAGCGGCCGCGGCAAGGCGCTCAGCCTCGCGGCCATGGGCCACCCCGCCGGCGAAGCCGTGCTGCCGATCGTCACCGTCGGCGCGATCGCCTGGCTGGGCTGGCGCGGCACCTGGCTCGCCATTGGCGTGCTGCTCGCGATCGTGCTGATACCCGGCGCGTTGTGGCTGCTGAAAGGCCACGGCGAACGCCACCGCCGGCACGTGGCCTCGCAGCGCTCGGGGCATGCGGCGAAACCGGCGGACGACTGGGCTCTGGCCGCTGTGCTGCGCGACCTGCGTTTTTATCTGATCGTGCCCGGCCTCATGGCGCCCGCCTTCATCACCACCGGCTTCTTCTTCCATCAGGCGCACCTGGTGGAAACCAAGGGCTGGACGATGGCCTGGTTCGCAGGAACCTTCATGGCCTATGCGCTGGCCACCGTCGTCGCGTCTTTCCTGGCCGGTCCCGTGGTCGACCGCTTGGGCGCCCTCAGGGTCATGCCGTTTTATCTTCTGCCGCTGGGCCTGGCGCTGCTGTTCCTGGCAGGCATTGACGCACCCTGGGCGGCGCTTGCCTTCATGCTGGTTGCCGCCATGACCACGGGCGCCGGGCATCCCATTACGGGGGCCATGTGGGCCGAGGCCTATGGCGTCACCCATCTGGGAGCCATCCGCTCGCTGCACCATGCTCTGATGGTGCTGGGAACGGCGCTGTCGCCGGCATCGATGGGGCTTTTGATCGACGCCGGAATGAGCATGGAGGCAATCGCCCTGTTTTGCGTGCTGTGGGTTCTGCTCGGCGCCGCGCTTATGGGTGTCGCTTCCCGCCGTTTCAGGTTTCAGCGGCCGGCCGTCTAGCGGGACTTGCCCCCGCCGCCGATCTTCGACTCCTCGCCGCGCAGGAGCCGGCCGATATTCTGGTAATGCTTCAGCCAGACAGCGCCGGCCAGAACAGCGGCGAACTGCACGATCTGCAGATTATCGGTGACCCACCACGCAAACGCGGGCGTCGACGCCAGGCTGATAAGCGCGGCCAGGGAGGAATAGCGGCTGATGCCGGCAATGGCGAGCCAGGCGCCGCAAGCCAGAAGGCCGACCGGCCAGGCCATGGCCAGATGGATGCCGAGCACCGTCGCCACGCCCTTGCCGCCGCGGAATTTGAGCCAAACCGGAAAGAAGTGGCCCAGCACCGCGCCGTAGCCGGCCATGAGCTGCACGTCCGGTCCCCAGAGCCCGGCGATGAGGATCGCCGCCGCGCCCTTGCCTGCGTCCAGCAACAGGGTAAGCGCCGCCAAATCCTTGCGGCCGGTGCGCAGCACGTTGGTCGTGCCGATGTTGCCGGAGCCGACCTTTCGGATATCGCCCAATCCCGCCACGCGGGTGAGGATCACGCCGAAGGGCAGGGAGCCCAGCAGGTAGCCGCCGGCCAGCGCCAAGGCGAGGTAGGGCAGGGCGTATTCCCAGGAGATCGGATCGGGCATGGCTCAGCGCTTCGCCGTGAACGGGCCAGGTCTGCGGCGGCTCAGGTCTGGTAGATCGCCCGGCCGTCGACCACCGTTCTAAGAACCTTGCCTTGCACCGGATGCTTCGTGAAGGGGGAGTTCTTGCACTTGCTGCGGAAATCATCAGGCTCCAGCCGCCAGGCGAAGTCCGGATCGAAAAGCACCAGGTCCGCCGGCGCGCCCGCCTTCAGGCAGCCGGCTTCGAGCCCGAGAATCTCCGCCGGGCGCTGGCTCAGGCAGCGCAAAAGGTCGATCAGATCCATCCGGCCGTCTTGCACCGGCTGCAGCGACAGGGGCAGCAAGCTTTCCAGCCCCACCATGCCGAAGGCCGCCTGCGCGAAGGGCAGGCGCTTGGAATCCTGGTCCTGGGCGGAGTGATCGCTGGCAATTGCGTCGATCGTGCCGTCCGCCAGGCCATCGAGCACTGCCCGGCGGTCCATCTCGCTGCGCAGCGGCGGCGAGACCTTGGCGAAGGTGCGGTAGTCCTGCACCTCGTTCTCGTTGAGCATGAAGTAGTGCGGCGCCGTATCGCAGGTGACCGGCAATCCCCTTGCCTTGGCCTCGCGGATGGCGTCCAGCGCAGCGGCGGTGGTGACGTGCGCGGCGTGATAGCGCCCGCCCGTCATCTCCACCAGACGCAGGTCGCGCTCGATCATGATCACCTCGGCCGCCGCGGGTATGCCGGAAAGCCCCAGGCGGGTGGCGAGTTCTCCCCCGTTCATGACGCCGGTGCAAAGCGTGGGCTCCGCCGGATGTTGGGCGATCAGCAAGCCGAAGCCGCGGGCGTAGGCGAGCGCGCGGCGCATCATCTGCGCATTCGCCACCGCCTGCAGCCCGTCGGTGAAGGCCACCGCTCCGGCCTCTGCCAAGAGGCCCAGCTCGGTCATCTGCTCGCCATTGGCTTGCCGGGTGACCGTGCCGTAGGGATAGACCTTCACCAGCTTCGCCTCGCGCGCCCGCCGGGCCACGAACTCGACGCCGGCCACGTCGTCGATGACCGGTTCGGTGTTCGGCAGGCCGGCGATGGAGGTGACGCCGCCGCAGACCGCCGCCTGGCCTGCATCGGCGATGGTTTCCTTGTGCTCCTCCCCGGGTTCGCGCAGGTGTACGCGCATGTCCACCAGTCCCGGAGCAAGGCACATGCCGCCGCACTCGACGACCTCGGCGTCCTCGGGGATGCCGGCGTTGAAGACCTGCGGACCCAGGTCGACGATGCGCCCGTCCTTGACCAGCAGGCCGCCCTTCGCGTCCAGTCCGGTTGCCGGATCCAGCAGGCGCGCGTTGGTGTACGCACTCGGGCGGGCGGGGATGGCGCTCATTGTGCGCCCTCGCCCTCGCCGTGCAGGCCACGGGTCAGCGCATCCAGGCAGGCCATGCGCACGGCCACGCCCATTTCCACCTGCTCGCGGATGGCCGAGCGGTCGATGTCGTCGGCCACGGCGCTGTCGATCTCCACGCCGCGGTTCATCGGACCGGGGTGCATGATGAGCGCGTCCGGCTTGGCCAGCGCCAGCTTGTCGTAGTCGAGGCCGAAGAAGCGGAAATACTCGCGGATGGAGGGCACGTAGGAGCCCTGCATGCGCTCCGTCTGCAGGCGCAGCATCATCACGATGTCCACCTCGCGCAGGCCCGCGCGCATGTCGGTGAAGGCCTCCACGCCCATCCGCTCGATCTGACTGGGCATGAGGGTCGGCGGCGCGATCACGCGCACCCGCGCGCCCATGATGTTCAGCAGGTGGATGTTGGAGCGCGCCACACGGCTGTGCATGACGTCGCCGCAGATCGCCACGCTGAGGCCCGCCAGCCGGCCCTTGCGCCGGCGGATCGTCAGCGCGTCGAGCAGCGCCTGCGTGGGATGCTCGTGGCTGCCGTCGCCGGCATTGATGACGGCGCAGTTGACCTTCTGCGAGAGCAGCGCCACGGCGCCGGAATCCGGTGCGCGCACCACCAGCACGTCGGGGTGCATGGCATTGAGCGTCATTGCCGTGTCGATCAGGGTCTCGCCCTTTTTGATCGACGACCAGGCGGCCTCCATGTTGATGACGTCGGCGCCCAGGCGCTTGCCCGCCAGCTCGAAGGAGGTGCGGGTGCGCGTGGAGCTCTCGAAGAAGACGTTGATGATGGTGCGGCCGGTCAGAAGCGGGCGCGTCTTCTTCGCCTGCCGGTTCAGGTCGACGTAGCTTTCAGCGAGGTCCAGAAGCGATTCGATCTCCGCCGCCTGAAGCCCCTCGATGCCGAGGAGGTCGCGGTGCGGATAGATCGGCTGGGATCGGCTCTCGGCGCGCGCGCTCATTAAAGCGGCTTTATGGCACCGTCGCCCGTCCGGGGCAAGCGGCGAGGCGGTTCAGATCGTTCCCGCCTCGCGCAGGCGGGCGATCTCCGCGGCGTCGAGTCCGAGCATCTCGCCCAGCACCTCCTCGGTGTGCTGGCCCATGGTGGGCGGCGCGTGGCGATAGTCCACCGGCGTCTCGGACATCTTGATGGGGCAGCCGATGAGATCGATCTCTCCATTCTGGCTGCCGGGGTAGGGCATGCGGATCTGCATGTTGCGGGCCTGCACCTGCGGGTCGGCGAAGACCTTGTCCAGCGTGTTGACCGGGCCCGCCGGCACGCCCAGCGCCGCCAGGCCCTCGTCCCATTCCTTCTGCGTCTTGCGGCGGGTAATTGCCGGCAGCAGGTCGTAGAGCGCCTCGCGGTTACGCACG
>JAWVYK010000072.1:0-11392 GCA_033722755.1 Rhodovibrionaceae bacterium
CTGACGAGGCCCGCCCCGCAGCCGATATCCAGCACGTCGAACCCGCCCAGCGGCGAAAGCGCGAAGGGATCGCGGCCAAATCGCGCGACCAGATGATTACGGATGTAGGCCAGGCGCGTCGGGTTCAGCTTGTGGAGCGGCTTCATCGGCCCCTCCGGGTCCCACCACTCGGCGGCCATGCGCGCGAACTTGTCGACTTCCCGCGCGTCCACCGTGCCGGCGGCTCCACCCTTCTGCGCAGTCTTTGCCGCCATCGCGCTCGCATCCTTTCGCAAGAGAAGCTCTCTGCCCGTCAGCGGAAGGCGCGCGCCCGCCGTCACAGTCATGCGCTTGCTTCAGGGCCTGCCCGTAGAGTATGGATAGCGCCCGGCATTAGGCAATGATCCAAGGCCGGCCATCGCCCGGAACGGCCGCCGGAGGCCGCCCGGCCCCCGCAAACCCGTTCGCGTCATTCTCTGGTTCGGAACAGCATGTCCCGCATCGTCATGAAATTCGGCGGCACCTCCGTCGCCGATATCGAGCGCATACGCAAGGTGGCCGAGCGCGTGAAGACGGAGGTGGAGCAGGGCAATCAGGTGGCCGTGGTGGTCTCGGCTATGGCCGGGGTCACCAACCAGCTGATCAAGTACGTGCGCACCATGGCGAGCCTGGCCGACCTGCGCGAGTACGACGTCGTGGTATCCTCCGGCGAGCAAATCACCGCCGGGCTTCTGGCCATCGCGCTGCAGGATCTGGGCGTGACCGCGCGCTCCTGGCTGGCCTGGCAGATTCCCCTGCGCACCGACGCCGCCCACGGCAGCGCGCGCATCGCCGACATCGACACGGGCGAGCTTTCGAGGCGCCTGGAGGACGGTCAGGTCGCGGTGGTCCCCGGCTTTCAGGGCATCGACGACCAAAAGCGGGTGACAACGCTGGGCCGCGGCGGCTCGGACACCTCGGCTGTCGCCCTTGCCGCGGCGCTGAACGCCGAGCGGTGCGACATCTACACCGACGTCGACGGCATATACACCTGCGACCCGCGCATCGTTGCGAAGGCCCGCAAGCTCAATAAGATCACCTACGAGGAAATGCTCGAGCTGGCCTCGCAGGGTGCCAAGGTGCTGCAGACCCGTTCGGTCGAAATGGCCATGAATCACGGGGTGCGCGTACAGGTGCTTTCCAGCTTCGACGACGCCCCCGGAACCCTTGTCGTGGATGAGGACGAGATCGTGGAAAAGGAAATCGTAAGCGGAATCGCCTACTCGCGCGACGAAGCCAAGATCACGCTAACCAATGTGCCCGATACGCCGGGCGTGGCGGCGGCCATCTTTGGGCCGTTGGCCGCGGAATCGATCAACGTCGATATGATCGTGCAGAACGTCTCCTTCGACAGCGGGATGACTGACCTGACCTTCACCGTCACCAAGGCCGACCTCGACCGCGCGGTCAAGGTATTGGAAGGCGCGCGCGAGACGCTGGGCTACGAGAAGCTGCTTTCCGATGCCGATGTGGTGAAGGTCTCGGTGATCGGGGTCGGCATGCGCTCGCACGCCGGCGTCGCGCAAAGGATGTTCAAGGCCCTGGCCGACAAGGGCATCAACATCCAGGTGATTTCGACTTCGGAGATCAAGGTCAGCGTGCTGATCGCCGAGGAATACACCGAGCTGGCACTGCGAAGCCTGCACACCGCCTACGGGCTGGATGCCGCCTGAGCTTACGCTGCCGGCTCCGCCGTTCCATGCCGCTTTAGGACCCGACGCGGCGCAACGCAGTTGAGGGAGGCCCCGGGCAATGGCGCAAGCCGCCGGATGGGGCGGGCCTCGACGCCTCTTGAGGTTGCTGCGGGACCTCATGAAGGGCGGCGGGTCCGCGCAATCCCGTCTAGACCGCATCGTCGAACTGGTGGCGCAGGACCTCGTCGCCGAGGTGTGCTCGATCTACGTCCTGCGCGCCGGCGAGGTGCTGGAGCTGTTCGCCACCAAGGGCCTCAAGCCGGAGGCCGTGCATCGCACGCGCCTGCGCGTCGGCGAGGGCTTGGTCGGTGTGATCGCGTTGCGCGCCCGGCCGCTCGCGCTGTCGGACGCGCAAAGCCATCCGAGCTTCGCCTACCGGCCGGAGACGGGAGAGGAAATCTACCATTCGCTGCTCGGCGTGCCGATCCTGCGCGGCGGCCGCGTGCAGGGCGTGCTGGTCGTCCAGAACGCCACCCAGCGGACTTACACCGACGAGGAGGTGGAAGCCCTGGAGACCGTCGCCATGGTGCTGGCGGAGCTGGTGGCCGGCGGCGAGCTGGTGACCGCAGCGGAATCCCGCCATGCCAGCGGCACGTCGCTCTTGCCGGCGCGTTTCAGCGGCGTCGTGCTGAACGCCGGACTGGCCATGGGCCAGGCGGTCGCCCACCAGCGCGGAATCGTGGTCCAGCAGATCGTCGCCGAGGACCCGGCGGTGGAGCTGGAGCGCTTGGCCGAGGCCTCGGCGCAGATGCGATCGGCGATCGACGATCTGCTCGACAACCCGGCGCTGGGGCGCGACGGCGAGCACCAGGAGGTGCTGGAGACCTATCGAATGTTCGCGCGCGACCGCGGCTGGCTGGAACGCATCCGCGAGGCAGTGCGCACGGGCCTTACCGCGGAGGCCGCGGTGATGCGCGTGCAGACGGACACGCGGGCGCGCATGGGCCAGGTGAAGGACCCCTACATCCGCGAGCGTCTGTCCGATCTGGAGGACCTGACCAACCGGTTGCTGCAGCACCTGACCGGTGCCCAGGGGCCGCCCGACGAGGGCGAGCTTCCGGACAACATGGTGCTCATCGCGCGCACGCTCGGGCCGGCGGAGCTGCTGGAATACGACCGCACCCGCCTGCGCGCCGTGGTCATGCAGGAGGGCTCGCCCACCGCGCACGTCGCCATCGTCGCGCGCGCGCTCAACATCCCGATGATCGGACGCTGCCGGGAGGTGCTGAGCGAGGCGCACGAGGGCGATCCTGTCATCGTCGACGGCGACACCGGGCAGGTGCTGCTGCGCCCGCGCGAGAGCGTGCGCCACACCTTCGCGGAGAGCATGGCCCTCAGGGCGCGGCGCATGCAGACCTTCGCGAAGACCCGGGACCTGCCCTCGGTCACGCGCGACGGCGTGGAAATCCGCCTGCAGATGAACGCCGGGCTGCTGATCGACCTGCCGCAGATGCAGGCCACGGGCGCCGACGGCATTGGCCTCTACCGCACAGAGGTGCCCTTCATGGTTCGCAACAGCTTTCCCGGCGTGAAGGACCAGATGGAGGTCTATGCCCGGGTGCTGAAGCAGGCCGACGGGCGCAGCGTCGTCTTCCGCACCCTCGACATCGGCGGTGACAAGGCGCTGCCGTATTGGAGCGGCGCCAACGACGAGAACCCGGCGCTCGGCTGGCGGGCGATCCGCATCGGGCTCGACCGGCCGGCTATCCTGCGCCAGCAGCTGCGCGCGTTCATCATGGCGGCCGAGGGCCGCGAGCTCAGCGTCATGTTCCCGATGATCAGCACCGTCGCCGAGTTCGAGAGTGCCCGGCGGCTGCTGCACCGCGAACTGGAGCGCGCGGCGCGGCAGGGCGCGGCCACGCCGGAGACAGTGCGGATCGGGGTGATGCTGGAAGTGCCGGCCCTGGCCTGGCAGCTCGACGCGCTCATGGCGCGCGCCGACTTCGTCTCGGTCGGCTCCAACGACCTGTTCCAGTTCCTCTTCGCGAGCGACCGCGGCAACCCCCGCCTGTCGCGGCGCTATGATCCGCTTTGCCCTGCGATGCTGAAGTTCATGCGCGAGCTGGCCCACAAGAGCGCGGAGGCCGGCGTGCCGCTTTCGGTTTGCGGCGAGATGGCCGGCCACCCGCTGGAGGCCATGGCGCTGATCGGCTGCGGGCTGCGCACGCTCTCGATGGTGCCGGGCAGCATCGCGCCTGTGAAAACCATGCTGCGCTCGGCCGATCTGGAGCAGCTGTCCCGCTTCGTCCGGCATCTCTCCGACGCGGCCGACCACAGCGTGCGCGAGCGTCTGCGCGCCTACGCCCTGGACCGCGGCATTGCGATCTAGGCCCGGCTTCAAAAGCGTGAAGCAGCGACGAGATTGGGCCAGACATGCGGCGAACTCCAGGTTTGCGGGCGCTTGCGAACGGGCGTGTATTACTTTTGCTGAATCGGGAGACAAATCGACGTGGCAAGCATCCGCCGCCTGACGGTCGTTACCGGTGACCATGCCACCAGCGACAGCACCAAGCTCGGGGGCGCATGGGGCCCGCAGGACTTCGACACGCACCGGAAAATGGTCGAAGCGCTGGAAAGCCTTGGCCGCTTCGAGATCGAGGTCGTCGACGACCATAGCCGCCTGTTCGAGCGGCTCCTGAACCGGCGTCCGGATCTGGTGGTCAACTTCTGCGACACAGGCGTCTTCAACAGACCGACGCGCGAGCTGAACCTGCCGGCCTGGCTGGAGCTGCACGACATCCCCTACACCGGCGCGACGCCACAGGCGATGGTGCTGTGCTTCGACAAACAGGTGGTGCGCCTGGTCGCCCAGTCCCTGGGCGTGCCGGTCGCCCGCGAGGTTTACATTTCCGACCCCACGGGCTTGGCAGACCTGCCCGAGCTCTACCCGGCGCTGCTCAAGCCGAATCAGGCCGACGGCAGCGTCGGTATCACCAAGGACGCCGTCGTCTACAGCGCGGAGGAGGCGCGCGACTACCTCGGTTTCCTGGGCCGCGTGCTGCCGGGGCGAGACGTGCTGTGGCAGGAGTATCTGCCGGGAGCGGAATACGGCGTGGGGCTGATCGGAAATCCCGCGGGCGACCTGTTCGCACTGCCGCCGCTGGAGGTCGATTTCTCGGCGCTGCCTGCGGGGCTCAACCCGATCCTTTCGTTCGAGTCCAAGGCCGATCCGGATTCGCCGTACTGGACCGATATCGGGTTCCGCGAAGCCCGCGTCGCGCCGGAGGCCCTGCTGCGCATGGCGGACTGGAGCAAGCTTCTGTTCCGCCGTTTCGGCCTGCAGGATTATGGCCGCTTCGATTTTCGGGTGGCCGCGGATGGCCGGATCTGTCTCATGGAGATCAATCCCAATCCGGCCTGGGGTTATGACGCCAAGCTGGCGATCATGGCCGGCTTTGCCGACATCGCCTACCCGCGCATGCTGGAAATGGTGATCGACGCCGCCATCCGGCGCATCGAAACCACCGCGCTGGCCTAGAGCAGCTTGCGCGGAATTGCCAGAACCCAGTCGCGATGGGCGAAGGGCTGGCCGGCCTCCAAGGCCTCGAGCTCGCCGGAGAATTGGAAGGCTTCCGCCGTCGAGCTCATCCGCATGCGGCATTCCAGGCGAACCGACCAGTCGTCGCGCTTCAACTGCGCCTTTTGCACCAGCTCCGTCTGGGCCGAGAGCGGATCGTCCTCCATGATGCGGTAGCGCTTCATCAGCGTGTAGCCGATATCGAGGCCGATCTCCTCGATGCGCGCCAGCGCCGCGCCGCCGAACTCCCCACCGTCGCCGTAGAGCGTATAGACCGTCTCGTTGCTGGCGAGATCGATCTCCACGGTCCGGCGCATCGGCAGGTGGCGCAGTTTCTTGTGCTGCACGCCCGGTGCGCTGACCGGCTCCTCGAAGGGGCGCAGGTTGGCGTCCTCCGGTCGCGGGGGGCGCACCGGCAAATCCAGGCTGCCGGTGCCGATCTCGAGGCCCAGCGCCACCGGCTCGGGCGTCGGCCAGATCATCGGCCAGTAGGCCGTCGACAGGCCGAGCCGCAGGTGATGGCTGGCGGGCAGCGCGTGGGCCAGATCGTCGAGGCGGATGCTGACGTCGTACCAGCGCCCGGGCTCCAGCGGCTCCGGGAATTCGTGGCTGTCCCGGTGGCACAGGTTGAGAATGCCGTAGGAGATGCGCGAGGAGGCACCCTCCGGGCTGACGTCGCACAGCCGCGCGATGAGGAAGGCTACGGGCCGGTTCGACTTTATCTTTACGTTCAGGGTGGGTGTCCCCAGCAGCTCCAGGGGCGCCTTCAGCGCATCGCTGTCGAACACGAGCGAGCCGCCGTCGTCGGACCGCTGGTCGCGCGGCGCCTCGCCGTCGGCGCCGAAGCCGCACCACTCGCCGGCGCGCATGCCGAGCGTCTGCGGCGAGGAGAAGCTCACTTCGTAAACCTCGCCCGGCGTCTCCGAGAGATAGCCCCAGGTCAGGAACAGCCGCTTGGCTTCGATGCGCGCGCTGGGCCAGTTCTCCTCCGCCACCCAGCGCCCGGGCCGCTCGTCGTATTGCGGCTGCGGCGGCACGCTGTCCTGCATCCACACGCGCATCGCGGGCTCGTCCATGATGCCGGTGTCGATGCCTTTCAGCCAGTGGTCCCACCAGCGCACCGCCTCCTGCAGATAGCCGATCTCCGGCCCCGGTCGGGCGTCGTGCGGGAAATTATGGGCCCAGGGCCCGATCAGGCCCTTGCAGGGCGCCTCGAGGTTGGCCAGCAGGCGCGAAACCGCGTTCGTGTAACCGTCGGCCCAGCCGCCGATGGCGTAGACCGGGCATTTGATGGCCGCGTAATCCTCGTTCACCGAGCCGTGCTTCCAATAGGCGTCGCGCCAGGGATGGCGCATCCACACCGCGGGAAACGGCTCGACCGCCTCGATGCGCGCGCGCCAGATGTCGCGCCAGCGCTCGCCGACGATCTCCGGGTCGGGCGGCAGGGCGTTGTAGAGCGTCAGGATGGAGCCCCACTGCATATTCTCGTTCAGGAGACAGCCGCCACGATAGTGCGCGTCGTCGCCGTAGCGGTCGTCGGCGGCGCAGAGCGTGATGATCGCTTTCAGCGCCGGCGGACCGTGGGCGGCCACTTGCAGCGCGTTGAATCCGCCCCAGGAGATGCCGGTCATCCCGACCGCGCCGGAACACCACGGCTGCGCGGCGAGCCAGTCGATGATGGCCAGCGCGTCTTCGTGCTCGGCCGGCGAGTATTCGTCATGCAGCAGACCGTCGGAGTCCCCGCTGCCGCGCAGGTCGACTCGCACGCTCGCGTAGCCCCGCATGGCGAAGTAGCGGTGCATCGGCTCGTCGCGCGAACGCATGAAGTCACGCTTGCGGTAGGGAATGAACTCCAGGATCGCCGGCACCGGATCGCTATCGGCGCCCTTGGGCTTCCAGATGCGCGCGGCCAGTCGCACGCCGTCGGGCATCGGAATCCATAGGTTCTCGATCTCCTCGATGGACGAGAGATCGCCGACGTCGAAGGACTCGTTCACGGCCGTGCGCCAGGATCTTGAGATGCCGCTGCGCCTTTCCGCGTCCGCTTGGCCCGCAGCTGTTGCGTCGACCAGAAGCTAAGCGCCAGGCGTTCGCGCGCGCGCCGCCCGACTTCCAGGTCCCAGGTGTTGACGATCGCCAGACGGAAGCCCCCCGGCGGCATCGAGTGCCAGGAGGGCGGCCGGTCCTCATGGAAGGTGATCTGCACGCTGGTGACCTCCGGCATTGCGCGGACCTCGTCCACGAGGTCCTTCGGCGGATGGCTGTACTGAATCCCGTGCGCGCCGAACAGCACGACGCTATAGCCCGTCCGCCTGTCGCTGTCGTCGAAATTCCAATCGCCGTCGCGGTAGAGCGCGATCAGCGCCTCCACCCAGGGTTTGCCGCCGTAGAGATCCGGCCATTGGTCGGCGAAGCGCAGATGCACCTCGATGATCTTGGCGCCGATCGTCTCCAGATTGACCATGCCCGTATACCCGCGCAGGTTTTTGGCGATCCAGGCGCCGCAGTAGTCCTCGATCTCCGGGCGTTGCTCGGCCAGAACGGTCCAGTAATCGAACATCCCTCCCTCGAGGCCCAGGCCGATGCTGTGCCGCCACCAGCGCACCTCTCCATCGACCACGGCGGCGTCGGACGAGACGTGCTCGCCTTCCAGAAGCGGTGTCCAGATATGGCCGGGCCTCTGGAACGCCTTGTATTCCTTGAGGGTGCGCATGATGCGGCTGCCCGCGCCCATGCCGCGCATGTTGAAGACCGGCTTGGAGAACACGGGAAAGGACGGCGGCTGGAAGCCGTGCGGCCCGCAGGTGAAGCCCTGCCGCTCGGCGACCTCCAGCTTGTTGTAGACCCACTTGTAGTCCGGATACCAAGACCAGGCGTCACCGTCTTCGGTGGGGATGCGCACGTCGTCCGGGCACGGCACGCCCTCGAAATATTGCATTCGCCAAGGATCGGCTTCGCAAATGGGCATCGATCAGGCTCCATTCAGTGATGGGGGGAGCCCAAGTCTACCCAGTTTTGGAGAAGGCCGTCGATGCGGCAAAAGCGGGGGAATGTCAGACGGCCGGCGTGCGGCGTGCGCGCGTTCCGAATTTCACTCGACGGCCGGGGCGGGCGCGGAGAGGCGCCGCCCGACGGATTTGGTTCAGTGCCCCGATCGAAGATGGCGCCGGCGATCGTTCGGGACCGGCCGAACATCCGGCACGATGGCTTGTGACACTTCCGTCCAGGCGCCATACATGTCCTGGCACCTCAGATCTACCTTCAAACTCTTTCCGGCCAGCGCTTCCGCGCTCGCGCCGCGCATGTTGACCGGCAAGACGCCCGTCACCTTTGAACCGCTGGGCAGTGGATCGACCGTCTTCTGATAGATCAGCTCGTAGGGCGTGATGGCGACGGGAGACCCGTCTGGCTGATGAAATGTATAGGTATTCGGCTGCAATATGTTTTCCATTGCATGATCGCCGTTCCGAATCGTACAGCGCCAGTTCAGCAGCGACGTCGGTTCGCCTTTGTTTTCCACCCGCACCCATAACAGGAGAACGCGGTCCTTTTTACCGGACGCCGTGGCGACGTTGGCCGCAGCCACTTTCAGCGCAACATTCGACCTGATCTTATTCTGGAATAATTCTATCTCGTCGTCTTTCTCCCGAAGCAAAATCGGCACTTCCCGGACGAGGTTTCGGGCAAAAATCAGAGGATAAACAAGGAAGGCAATCGTTATGATTGAATAGAATATGAAATCCTCACCGGGTATTCCGGAGCCGGCGACAAGCATAAGGAACAATACCGAACAAACAATCACGAGAGACGACAGCAGCGCTCTTGGCCACGTATCGAGCCACAATACTTGCCGTGTCTTCCAGTTTGCCCGCTGGCAAAGATTCAACCAGTAAGGATCCATACCAACAATCGTGATCCGGGCCGGTTATTGAAGTAAAGCTGCTAATCTGTGTCTAATTATGGCGACTCGGCGACATAGGCGCTCGGCAGAGCGTTGTCCGAATGCTTGGCGGAATCAGGCATCGACCGCCCGGCAGCCGGCGAATACGCTCCCTGGGCGCTGGCGGGTGGCCGGCGGGCGGCTGGCGGGCGGCTGGCGGGTGGCTGGCGGGTGGCTGGCGGGTGGCTGGCGGGGCGCCGGCTAACCATTTGCTAAGCGACCCATAAATAAGGTATTTCCAAGCGAAAGACCGGGCTTGCCTTTCGTCGATTTGGCGTGAAGGGCAAAAACCGGCCGGGGCACGCGAAAGAATGCCGCAAGGCGGTTGTCGAAAATGTTAACTTGTGCCGAGAACCGGGCTTTGACGCGGAGTCGGGTCGAAAGATGCGAGGCTCGCGGAGGAGACCGGGCGGCACAAGTGGATGGCGGCACGTGAACGCTGACTTCGATCAGGATCCAATGCAGGAGGAGCGCACGCCGCGGCCGCGCGTCGGCCGCCTGCTGCGGCGTCAGCGGGAAGCCTACGACCAGGACTTGCGCGCCGTGGCGGACGCGACGCGCATTCGCTACGCCTACCTGCACGCCATCGAGGAAGGGCGCTTCGGCGACCTGCCGGGCATCACCTATGCCGTCGGTTTCGTGCGTACCTACGCCGACTATCTTGGCCTGGACGAGGAAGAGATCGTCCGGCAGTTCAAGGAAGAGGTGGAAGGCCTCGAGCGACGCACCAACCTGGAGTTCCCGGTTCCCGTTTCCGAAGGCAAGGTGCCGAGCGGCGCCATCATCGCTTTGGCGGTCATCCTGGTCGCCGTGGCCTATGGCGGCTGGTACTACCTGTCGGAAAGCGAGCAGAGCCTGAGCGACCTCGTGCCCGAGGTGCCGGAACGCCTTCAAAGCCTGCTGGCAAAAGACGACCGGGCAGCCGGAGAAGATGGCGACGTCGGCACTGCGGGGACATCGGCCGAACCGACCGGCGCGATGGCCGGTGACGCCGCGGAGACGGCGGAAACCGACGAGGACGCCGCCGCGGAAACCGCGACCCGCCCGAAGGCCGAGCCCGAATCGCAGCCCGAACCGCAGCCCGAACCCGAAACGGCGCCCGAGCCCGTGGCGGACGTGGACCCGGGCCAGGACTACGTGCCGCCGGCCACCACCGCGACGGACGAGGCCGCCGGCGGCGGCTATCCGGTGGAGGAAGTGGAAACGGCCGAGCTGGAAAACGACGGCGGCCAAAGCGCCCCCCGGCCGACCGACGACGCAACCGCCGGAGCCGAGCGCGCCGCCGAGCAGACGGCCGCATTGCAGCCCGAGGAGCCGCAGACCTCGATCCCCGAGACCGCGGCCGGGACGCAGACCGGCGGGCCGGACGAACCGGCCGCTGCCGACGATGTCGCCACGGCGGCGGAGCGCCCGGCCGAAGAGCCCGAAACCCCGACGGGACAAGAGAGCGAAGGCGCGCCGGCCATTCCCAGCGCGCCCGCGAGCACACAGGAAGCCGCGGCCGAAACGGATTCCGAAGGCCGGGTCTTCGGCGCGGCCAACACCGATGCGCGGATCGTCCTGCAAGCGACGGGCGATTCCTGGGTGCAGGTGCGCGACGCCGATGGGCAGTTGCTGTTGACCCGCGTTCTGCACGACGGCGACGTCTACAGGGTCCCGAACCGCGACGGCCTGACGCTGCACACCGGCGACGCCGGGCGCCTGGCGGTGCTGGTGGACGGCCAGGCGGCGCCGGCGCTGGGCGACCCGGGCGACGTGGTGCGCGATATCCCGCTCGATCCGCAGCGCCTGTTGAGCGGCACGGCCGCCGCGCGATAGGTTGCGGCCCCCGCAAGACGTCGCGGCGTCGCGGATGCTAGACTTGCGGCCAGGCGGGTGCGCACCACATCCATCGGCAGGACAGGCGTTCAGGCGACAGATGCAAGACCGCAGTATTCAAAGCCGCCAACGGGCGGGAGCCAAACAATGAGCAGCGTGCGTCCCTATCGCGACATCTACCGGCGCAAGTCTCGCCAGATTCTTGTGGGCAACGTACCTGTCGGCGGCGACGCGCCCATTTCGGTGCAGTCGATGACGAACACGCCGACGACGGACGTCAAGGCGACCATCGAGCAGATCCGCAGGCTGGAGGTGGCCGGAGCGGATATCGACCGGGTTTCCTGCCCGGACGCCGAATCCTCGGCGGCGCTGAAGGAAATCGTCCCCGAGGTGACGGCGCCGATC
>JAWVYK010000073.1:0-11304 GCA_033722755.1 Rhodovibrionaceae bacterium
GTCAATCCGATCTCCAGCGATCTGGACGTCATGCGTCCCTCGATCCTGCCGAACCTGTTGCAGGCCGCGGGGCGCAACGCCGACCGCGGGTTCGGCGACGTGGCGCTCTTCGAACTCGGCCCGGAGTATCACGACGATACGCCGGACGGCCAGAGGACGGTCGCCGCGGGCGTGCGCACGGGCCGGGCCAACATCCGTCACTGGGGCGCCGAACAGCGCGGCGTCGACACCTTCGACGCCAAGGCCGACGCGCTTGCGGTGTTGGAGGCTTGCGGCGCCCCGGTGGACAACCTGCAAACGACAACGGACGCGCCGGGCTGGTTCCATCCCGGACGCTCGGGCGTCCTGCGATTGGGCAAGAATGTGCTGGCCCACTTCGGCGAGGTGCACCCGCGTATCCTCAAGGCGCTGGAGTTGCGTGCGCCGGTCGTCGCCTTCGAGGTCTTCCCCCACAACGTGCCCGAGCCGCGCAAATCTTCGGCGGCCAAGCCGATGCTGAAACTCTCGCCTTTCCAGCCGGTGGAACGCGATTTCGCGTTCGTCGTGGATGCCGAGGTGCCGGCCGAGAAGCTGTTGCGCGCCGCCAAGGGCGCGGACAAGGAGCTGATCTCCGAGGTTCAGATATTCGACGTCTACGAGGGCTCACACGTTGGCGAGGGCAAGAAGTCGCTCGCGATCGCGGTGACCCTGCAACCGGCCGAACGCACGCTGACCGACGAAGAGATCGACGCGGTCGGACAGAAGATCGTCAAGCAGGTGGAAAAAGCCACCGGCGGCACGCTGCGCGGCTAGTCCGTAATCCCGACAGCGGCGACCACGCGCCGCCAAGGGGCGGCACGGACCATACCCGCGCGCTCTCCGGTGGACGACTCCGGCGTTGCCTAGTGGAACGACGCCAGCGTCATGATCAGCAGAACGGCGACCAGCGGCAGCCCCATCTGCTTGAGCCAGACGGTCTGCGTGGCGTGTTTTCCCAATCTCATCATCCCAAATCTCCCGGCTAATGGTCCGAAAGACACCTGCTCCCACGCACGAGGGAGATTATGCCACTGATCCGGGAGGATTTGGAAGGTGATAAATATAATCTGTTGATGTGTTATTTATGACAACGGAGAACGCGCCGCGGCGCTGCAACGCGTGCGATACGGGCATTCGGCAATGCTGTCGTGCGGCAATTCTATAAAGATTCCCGCCTGCCACGTTTCGTGACGGGAAGTCGCGTCGCGCGGCAGGCGGGAAGTCCGGGGCTTGGTTCGCTTGAAGGCGAGGGACCCATGAACTCGCCCCAAGCAATAATCTCTACGCAAGGGTGCGTCTGATGGATCACGGGGAGGCGGAGTTTTTTTCTTCCGCCGCTTCGAGAAAGCCGTCGACCGCCCGGTCGACGTTCCGCCAGTCGGTATATTCGATGTCGTGTTTCCGGTCGGCGTCGACGCCGAAGCGCCGCATCAGCTGCTGCATGAAAAGCCGCGTCATCATCCCATAGCGTGAAAACCTGAGCGCACCGGCAATGGTCTCCACGCGCTCCGGCGTCCAGCCACACTCGCGCAGGAAGGCCTCGGCTTGGCGCATCGCGCCCTCGTCATCGTGGCCGGGCGCGTTGCCGGGCGACAGGCTGACGGAAAAAAAGCCGGTTGGAATTTTCGACAGCGTTTGCAGATGACGTGTGATGAAACGGGTCAGCTCCGATTCGTGCCGGCCGATGTGAACCGATCCCACCGCGAGCATCGCGGGATAGCCGGCGGGATCTGTTTCCCGCCGGTCCTTGAGGTCCGCCAGGTCGCAGTCGTGCCCCTTGTCGCGAAGCCGCGCGGCGGCATAGGCCGCGACCTTGGCACTTTGGCCCTCGCGGCCGGCGTGAACGACGAGAATGCGCACTTGGGAAAGCTCCGGTTCGGATCAGGCGTCGCGGACACTAGCAGCGTCGCCGGCCACGGCGCTATAGCCAGACGTTGCCAGCGGCCATCGTCGGCCCTATCTTCGCGGCGGCTCGCCGGCTGTGCATCGACGCCGCCGCGGCTGCACCACGACCATCCCCGGGCACGTACCGTTTTCGCATGACCGATCAGACGCATATCCGCAACTTCGCGATCATCGCGCATATCGACCACGGAAAGTCGACCCTGGCCGACCGCATTATCCAGACCTGCGGGGCCGTCGCCGACCGGGAGATGCGCGAGCAACTGCTGGATTCCATGGAGCTCGAGCGCGAGCGCGGCATCACCATCAAGGCGCAGACCGTTCGCCTTCCCTACCGCGCGGCCGATGGCCAGGAATACGTGCTGAATCTGATCGACACGCCCGGCCACGTCGATTTTTCCTACGAGGTCAGCCGGTCGCTCAAAGCCTGCGAAGGCTCGCTGCTGCTGGTGGACGCAAGCCAGGGCGTAGAGGCGCAAACACTGGCCAATGTCTATCTGGCGCTGGAACAGGACCACGAGATTATCCCGGTCCTCAATAAGATTGACCTGCCGGCCGCGGAGCCCGACCGGGTCAAGCAGCAGATCGAGGACGTCATCGGCCTGGCTGCGTCCGACGCACTGGACATCTCGGCGAAGACCGGGCAGGGCGTGAGGGAGGTGCTCGAGGCGCTGGTGCACCGGGTGCCCGCCCCCGCGGGCGACCCGAGCGCGCCGCTCAAGGCCTTGCTGGTGGATTCCTGGTACGACGCGTACTTGGGCGTGGTCACGCTGGTGCGGATCATGGACGGCACGCTGAAGGCGGGCATGAAGATTCGCATGATGGGCACCCGCGCAGTGCACGACGTGACCGAAGTGGGCGTGTTCCAGCCGCGCAAGCAAAAGACCGACGGGCTGGGGCCGGGGGAAATCGGTTATGTCACCGCGTCGATCAAGGACATCGCCGACGCCAAGGTCGGCGACACCATCACCGACGAACGCCGGCGCTGCGACAAGCCCCTGACCGGCTTCCAGCCTTCAGTGCCTGTCGTGTTCTGCGGGCTGTTTCCGGCCGACGCCGCGGAGTACGAGGAACTGCGTGACAGCCTGGGCAAGCTGGCGCTCAACGACTCCTCGTTCCAGTACGAAGCCGAGGTCTCGCCGGCGCTCGGCTTTGGTTTCCGTTGCGGCTTTCTCGGTCTGCTGCATCTGGAAATCGTGCAGGAGCGGCTGGAGCGCGAATACGGGCTCGATCTCATCACCACGGCGCCCTCGGTCGTCTATCGCGTGCACATGAACGACGGCAGCATGAAGGAACTGCACAATCCCGCCGATATGCCCGACGTGGTGAAGATCGCAAAAATCGAGGAGCCTTGGATCAAGGCCACGATCATGGTCCCGGACGAATTCCTGGGCCCGGTTCTGAAACTCTGCGAGGAGCGCCGCGGCATACAGCAGGATCTGACCTACGTGGGCGGGCGCGCCATGGTGGTCTACAAGCTGCCGCTCAACGAGGTGGTCTACGACTTCTACGACCGGCTGAAGTCGGTCACGCGGGGCTACGCGTCCTTCGACTACGAAATGGCCGGCTACCACGAGGGCGATCTCGTGAAGATGAACATTCTGGTCAACGGCGAAAGCGTGGATGCGCTGGCGCTCATCGTTCACCGCAGCCAGGCCGAGGTGCGCGGACGGGCGCTCTGCCAACGGCTCAAAGACCTGATTCCGCGCCAACTTTTCAAGATCGCCATCCAGGCCGCGATCGGCGGCAAGGTCATCGCGCGCGAGACCGTCTCGGCCCTGCGCAAGGACGTCACCGCCAAGTGCTATGGCGGCGATGTCACGCGAAAGCGCAAGCTGCTGGAAAAGCAAAAGGCCGGCAAAAAGCGCATGCGCCAGTTCGGCGACGTGGAAATTCCGCAGTCGGCCTTCCTGGCGGCGCTGAAGATGGAGGAGGAATAGCCCTTACGCGGACACGCCTTCGCCTTCCCGAAGCCCGGCGGCATGCCGGTAGCCCAGTGGATCGATCCCGAAGCGGGTCCGAAATGCATGGGAGAAGTGACTGCGGCTCTTGAAGCCGACCCGCCCGGCCACCGTCTTGACGGGCAGATTCGTGTGCACCAGAAGCCGCGCCGCACGCTCCAGCCGCCGCTCGCTCAGGAATTCGTGGGGCGGTATGCCAAGCGTGACCGTGAAATGATGACTGAAGCTCGACCGGCTCATCCCGGATAGTTCGGCCAGGCTGGCGACATTGAGCGGATCGGCGGGCCGCGACAGGATCGCCAGCAGCGCCGGAGCAAGCCGCGGGTCGAAGATGGCGGCAAGCCACTGAAGATTGGTGTCCTTGCGTTCGTAGAGCCGCCTGAGCACGTGAACCAGACACTCCTTCATCAGGATCGTCCGCAGCGTCGACGTGCCGGCGCGCGGATCCTCGAACTCTGTAAGAAGCGAACGGAAGGCGCAGCGCAGCGGGCTGTCGTCTTCGAAGGCCTCCACTATCGGGCCACGAACGCGTTCGAAAAGCCCGGTGGCGCCGCCCTCTGCGGCATCCAGTCGCCCGCAGGCCATGAGAAGCCGACGTTGGCCCGATCCTGCGCGCAACCAGGCCAGGCCTTCGGAGGAATCCACGCAAACATTCTCCCGCTGCCGCTTTGCGCAGCCCGGAGCGTCGGGCGCTTCTATTCTTTGCGCCAGTCCCGGGGGCAAAATGACGACGCTGTGCGCCCTGAGAATGTAGCGGCCGTGTTCTTCCACACTCAGGGCGCCGCGGCCGGTGAGGACGTAGTGAAAGGTCGCGCATGCCTGTGGCTGCAGCGGCAGCACGCCGGCTTGCCGCACATCGCAGACGGCAAACGGCTCCACCCGCACATCCAGCACCCTCAATAGACTGTCCAGGTCCGCCGGGTGCCCGGGTGCCTCGGATTTCCAGCGGCGATCGGCCGGGAAAGTCCAGGTTGTGCTCATTCCCGCACCTCTTCCGGTCAAAACCGCACGTGGGATGCGGTTAGCCTCGGAGGATAAATCAATGAATAAGCATAGGAGAGGATCACCATGTGCGATCATCACGATCCCGCGACCTCGCGGCATGGCCAAGCCAGGACAGAGAACCAGGGGCGTCGCCAGTTCCTGAAGGCAGGGGCGGCCACGGGCGCGGCCCTTGCGGCGGCAGGATTCGCCCGCACGGCATTCGCCCACGACGACAAGGACCCTTATGCGCCGCCGGAAAAGGGCGCTTTGCCAGAGACCGGCTTCACGCTGAACCTTAAGCGCGCTGCCCTGGTCGTCACCGACCCGCAGATCGACTTTCTCTCGCCGGACGGCGTGACCTGGGGTGTTGTTGGCGAGAGCGTCAAGCAGAACAACACCGTCGCCAATATCGGTCGCCTGCTGGAGGCCGCCAAGGCCGCCGGTCTGACCGTTGCGATCTCGCCGCACTATTACTATCCGAGCGATCACGGATGGCGCTTCGGCGGGCCGCTCGAAAAGCTGATGCACAAGATCGGCATGTTCGACCGCAAGAGTCCCCTGAGCACCGAGGGCTTCGACGGCTCCGGCGCGGATTTCATGCCGCAATACAAGGCTCACATCGAGGACGGCGAGACCATCATCTGCTCGCCCCACAAGGTGTATGGGCCGGAGGCGAACGACCTCGTGCTGCAGCTCCGCAAACGCAAGGTCGACCAGGTCATCCTGGCCGGCATGTCGGCCAACCTGTGCGTCGAGGCGCATTTGCGCGAGCTGCTGGAGCAGGGTTTCGAGGTGGCGGTGGTCAAGGACGCGACGGCGGCGGCGCGCCTGCCGGAAGGCGACGGCTATCTCGCGGCGATCATCAACTTCCGCTATATCGCGAACGCCCTGTGGTCGACCGATCACGCCGTTGCGGCCATTAATGGCAAGGCCTGAGCCTGGCCTTGGCGCTGTGAAAAGCCGTCGCGGAGGAGGCTTGCGCGTTCCCGCAGGCCCTGATGGCGCCGGCCTCGCCGGCTATTCCTTGAAACGCGGCCTTTCCGGCGGGCGCCGCCGGATCAGCGAGAGCAGCAGGATCGCAAGGCCGAGGGCGCCGAATACCACCGCCGCCGGCAGCTGCACGATAGGGAACAGGACGGACTGCCAGAGCGGCGGCCAGAGGTAGCGCTCGATCACAGCCTGCACGAGGTTCAGGCTGGAGGAATGGAGCTCGAACCAGAGCTGGCCCAAAGGCACCAGCTTGAAACCGCCCTCGCCACCGGAGGCGGCGATGTCGAGGCCGAGCACGACGAGCGCCAGCGCGACGAACAGCCAGCCGATGATGCGAACGATCAGGCGCAAGATCACTTTTCCCCGTATTTGATGTGCGCGGCCTGCCCGCGCGCGTCTTCGTGCCCGCCTTGCCGCCCCGCGCTTTCGGCGCGGGGCCTTGTCATCTTACGGCATCATAACAAGCTTGAGCGCGGAGCGACATCGCCGCAGCCGAGGGACATGGGGACGGCTGCTTGCGGGCGCCAATTCCCGCGCTTTCAGGGACGTTGCATCCGCACCGCGGCTTGGCTAAGTTCCCGGCCCTGTGGAGCGGATGGGTGGCCGAGCGGTCGAAGGCGCACGCCTGGAACGCGTGTAAGGGTTAACAGCCCTTCGTGGGTTCGAATCCCACCCCATCCGCCAGTCTTTCCCCTTTGGCAGCGCGGGCGCTCACAGCGGCTTTCCAGGCCTGTGGCTATCCCGAAATTGCATGGCCCGAGTCGCGGAATTGCATTTCTTTTCGCGACGCAACACAGGTTAATTTAAAGCAGGTTTCCGACCGCCGAGCCGGCCGGAGTGGGCCCCTTTGGCGTGGAGCTGCGTTCGCCCATGATCACCGTGATGCGTACGACCTGGCCGCTCTTCCTCGGCCTGGCGCTGATCATGATCGGCTACGGCCTGCAGAACATCCTGCTGGGCCTGCGCGCCAATGCCGAAGGATTCTCCACGCTCATGACCGGCGTCATCATGTCCGCCTTCTATGCGGGATTCCTTGGCGGCTCCCAGGCCGTTCCGCGGATGATCGCCAACGTCGGCCACGTGCGCGTGTTCGCGGCCCTGGCCTCCTTGGCCTCGACCGTCGTGCTGCTGCACGCGCTCATCGTGGAGCCCGTGACCTGGATGCTCATGCGCCTGATTGGCGGCTTCACGATCGCGGGGCTCTACGTGGTGGCGGAATCCTGGCTGAACGACCGCGCCACCAATGAGACCCGCGGGCAAATTCTGGGCATCTACATGGTGATCGCGCTGGGCGGCGTTGCCGCCGGTCAGCTCCTCGCCAACGTGGCCGACATCTCGGGCTACGAGCTCTTCATCCTGGGCTCGATCCTGATTTCCCTGGCGCTCGTGCCGATGCTTCTGAGCGCCAGCAAGGCGCCGGAATTCGGCATCGCCGGCAAGGTCAGCATAAAGCAGCTCTACCGCACCTCGCCGCTCGGCGTCATCGGCATGCTCGGCTGTGGCATGTCGCACGCCACCTTGTTGTCGATGGGCGCTGTTTACGCGGACAAGGTGGGCCTTTCGGTCGCCCAGGTCTCGACCTTCACGGCCGCCGTGTTTCTGGGCGCGGTGGGCCTGCAGTTCCTGCTGGGCCATCTCAGCGACCGCTATGACCGGCGCGCTGTGCTCACCACGACGACGTTCTTTGCTGCCGTCGCCGCAGCCATCGCCATCGCGCTGACCAACTTCTCGAGCGGCGATTGGCAGGTCATCGGGCTTTTCGCCATAGCCGCGCTCGTTGGCGGACTCGTCATGCCGATCTACTCGATCTGCGTGGCGCACACCAATGACTACTTGCGCCAAGACCAGATGGTGGCGGCCAGCGGGACGATCTATCTCATCTACGGCTGCGGCTCGGCGCTCGGGCCGGTCGCCGCCTCCAGCGTGATGGAGCTGACCGGCCCCGCCGGCTTCTTCACCTTCATTGGCCTGGTGCACGCCTTCATCGGCCTTTTCGCCGTCTGGCGCATGACGCAGCGCAAGACGCTTCCGGCGGACCAGCAGGGGCCCTCGGTCTACGTCACGCCTTCGGCCACCCATGTCGCGGGCACCATGGCCGAGGAGGAGTGGGCGGAAAGCGCCCAGGAAAGCCAGGAGCACCAGGAAGAGGCCGACGAGCCGGAGGAGTCGCCAAATCGCGGTTCCTTGCCCGTGACCGGCCAGGGCTGAGTGGCGCGGATTGCCTCCGAGGTATTCAGTGCCCGATTATCCGTTCTAGACTGGAAGGCGCTTTTTGAGGGGGAGCGCCTTTCATGTCACGATCCGGGAAAAGCCGACTGGCCAAGGCGGACCTGACGCGCCGCCTCGATCAGGCCACGTACGAAAAGAAGCTCTTGCGGCTGCAACGGGACATGCGCCGTCTGCAGGTGGCCTATATGCGCGACGGGCGCCGCGGCATCGTCGTCTTCGAGGGCTGGGACGCCGCCGGCAAGGGCGGCACGATCCGGCGCATGAGCGCCGAGCTCGATCCGCGCGGCTACAAGGTCTGGCCGATTGCCGAGCCCGGCGACGACGAGCAGAGCCGGCATTATCTTTTCCGTTTCTGGCAGCGGCTGCCGGCGCGCGGCACGATCGCTATCTTCGATCGCTCCTGGTACGGCCGCGTCCTGGTGGAGCGGGTCGAGGGCCTGACCCCCAAGCATGCCTGGAAACGGGCCTACAGGGAAATCCGCGACTTCGAGCACACGCTTGCCGACGACGGGGTGAAGATCGTCAAGCTGTTCATGCACATCAGCGCGGAGGAGCAGCTTCACCGCTTTGAAAAGCGCCTGAAGAACCCATACAAGCGCTGGAAGCTGACGGTCGAGGACATTCGCAACCGCAGCCTGCGCGCAGACTATCTGGCAGCGACCGAAGAGATGCTGCGCGAAACCTCGACCCGCGAGAATCCGTGGCACGTGATTCCTTCGGAAAACAAGCGCTACGGTCGGGTGCGCGCGATGGAGCTGGTGCTTCGCGAACTGGGCCGGCACGTCGACATGACGCCGCCGCAGATCGACCCCGCGGTCGTAGTCGCCGCGGAGGAGAGCCTGGGTATCAAGGTGGACGGCGGCGGCCTGATCCGGCGGGACTGACGGCTCAGACTCCTATCAAAGCGGCCAGACCAGCATGATCATCGGCGTCGCCACCGCGACGATGAGAATTTCCAGTGGCAGGCCCATCTTCCAATAGTCCCCGAAACGATAGCCGCCCGGACCGAGTATGAGCGCGTTGTTCTGATGGCCGATCGGCGTCAGGAAGGCGCAGGAGGCGCCCACCGCGACGCTCATCAGGAAAGCGTCCGGGTTGACCGACAGGCGCTCGGCCAGCTCGATCGAGATCGGCGCCATCACCACCGCCGTGGCCGCGTTGTTGAGGATGTCGGAGAGCGTCATGGTGACCACCATCACCATCACCAGTACGGCGAACGCCGGCAGGCCGGAGGTGACGCCCACCACCGTATCGGCGATAAGAGCCGTGGCGCCGGTGTTTTCCAGTGCGCCGCCCACCGGGATCAATGCGCCCAGAAGCACGATGACCGGCCAATCGACTGCCTCGTAGACCTCGCGCAGCGGCATGAATCCCAGCAGGACGATCAGCGTGGCCGCCGCGGCCAGGGCAATCGGTATCGCCACGAAGCCAAGGCTGGCTGCGGCGATGGCGGCGGCGAAGATGGCGAGCATCCACGGCGCGCCCGAGCGGCGTCCGTAGGCATGGCCGCGCTCGCGCAGGGGCAGCAGGCCCAACGCCGACATTGCCTCCGACAGGCGCTCGCCTTCGCCGTGGAGCAGCAGCACGTCGCCGGCACGCAGACGGAAATCCTCGAATCGCCCGCTGTGGGCGTGGCCCTGGCGGGAGACGCCGAGCAGAACCACGCCGAAGCGCCGCTGCAGATGCAGGTCTTCGGCGGTGCGCCCGATGGCGTCGGCCCGCGGCTCGATGACCGCCTCGGCCAGGTGGGCGTTCTCGGACTCCAAAAACTGCGAGCGCGCCTTGCCCCGCGCCCGGTCGCCCACGGGCTTCAGTCCGAGCGAATCCATCACGGCGTCGAGCCCGTCCGGATCGGCTTCGATCAGGATCACGTCGCGTGTTTGCAGCTTGGTGGTCTTGCGGCTTAAAGGAATGCGTTTCTTGCGGCGGACCAGTCCGACGACGACCGCGTCCGACTTCTCGGCCTCCTCCTCGATTTCGCGCAATTCCATTCCGTGGGCCTTGGCGTCCGTGCCCGGGACGCGGGCCTCGGTCATGTACTTCTCCAGCTCGAAGGCCTCGATTTCGTCGCCGCTGGGCCTGCGCTCGGGCACCAGGCGCCAGCCGATCAGGGCCACGAAGGCAAGGCCGACGAGCATCACAGTGCCGCCCACGGGCGTGAAATCGAACATGTCGAAGGATTCGCCCAGCGCATCGGCCCGATAGGTGGCGACGATGACGTTGGGCGGCGTGCCGATCAGGGTCACCAGCCCGCCGAGGATGGCGCCAAAGGAAAGCGGCATCAAAACGACGCTGGGATTGCGTTTGACCTTTGCGGCGGTTTGCATCGCGACCGGCAACAAGAGCCCCAGCGTGCCGACGTTGTTCATGAAAAATGAGAGGACGGAGCCGAGGCTGGCCAGGGCCGCGATATGGGTCGCCGGGCGTTCGATAAAGGGCTGGACGAGACGGCCGATCCATTCGGTGGCGCCGGCGCCGGTCATCGCGCGGCTGAGAATGAGCACCAGCGCCACTGTGACCGTTGCCGGATGGCCGAAGCCCTCGAATGCCTCCGTGGCAGGCACCAGACCGCTCAGCACGGCGGTGACGAGCGCGGCAAAGGCCACCACGTCGTGCCGGAAACGGCCCCAGGCGAGCAACGCGAATACGGCGACCAGTATGGCGAAGACGGTGGCCTGCGGACCGGTCATGGGCTATGCGCCGTCCCCGTTGAGGGCCTGGCGCAGCTCGGTCTTCAGCACTTTCCCGTAGGCGTTTTTCGGGAGTGTTTCGATGAAACGATATTTCTTCGGACGCTTGAAACGGGCCATCTCTGCGAGGCAGTGCGCGTCGAGCTCTTCCTCGGCGACCTCGGCGCCATCGCGCGCGACGACGAACGCGACGACCTCCTCGCCCCAGTCCGGATGCGGCGCGCCTATGACCGAAACCTCCAGAACGCCGGGATGGGTGAGGAGCACCTCCTCCACCTCGCGTGGATAGATGTTGGTGCCGCCGGAAATGATCACGTCTTTCGATCGGTCCTTCAGGGTCAGGAAGCCCTCCTCGTCCAACACGCCCACATCGCCCGTGTGCAGCCAGCCGTCGCGCAGCGTCTCGGCCGTCGCATCATCGCGGTTCCAGTAGCCCAGCATGACCTGTTCGCCGCGCACCAGCACCTCTCCCGGCTCGCCGGTGAAGTGCTCCTGCAACTTCTGATACGTCCACGTGTTCCCCGCCACGA
>JAWVYK010000074.1:0-11235 GCA_033722755.1 Rhodovibrionaceae bacterium
CGCATAGGCGTCATGCGCGCGGTCCGGCTTGGCGCGGGCGCCGGCGCTGGGGCATAGTGCGCCGCCATGTCCAATGCAGAGCCGACATCCCTGCATCAGCGTTTCTACGCGATGCCGCAGGTCCTCCTGACGCTGACCACCCTGTTCTGGGCCGGCAATGCGATCGCAGGACGACTGGCGATCGGCGAGGTCTCGCCCTTCACGGTCGTCTTCCTGCGCTGGATCATCGTCACGCTGATGCTCTGGCCGATATACGGCCGCGAGATCATCGCCGAGTGGCCGGTGCTGCGCCCGCGCCTGAAGTCGATCTTCTTCATGGCGGCGCTGGGCTTCACAGGCTTCAACGCGCTTTTCTACATTGCCGCGCACACCACCACGGCGGTGAACATCGGCATTATCCAAGGTTCCATGCCGGTCTTCGTGCTGCTGGGCGCCTTCGCCGCCTATCGCACCCGGGTGACCGGACCGCAAATCCTGGGCGTGGCGCTGACCATCGTCGGCGTGACCGTGGTGGCGACCAAGGGCGCGCCGCACAGGCTGCTGCAGGTCACGCCCAATCCCGGCGACCTCATCATGCTCGTCGCCTGCATGCTCTATGCCTTCTACGCCGTCGCCCTGCAGAAGCGCCCGGCGATCAGCGGGCAGGCCTTCTTCACCATGCTGGCGCCGGTGGCCGCGATCACGGCATTGCCGCTGGCCGCCTGGGAGGCGACCACGGCGGATTTCGCCTTTCCCACGGCCGAGGGCTGGATGATCACGCTCTACATCGCGCTCTTCCCGTCGTGCCTGGCGCAGCTCTTCTTCCTGCGCGGGGTGGACCTGATTGGCCCCGGGCGCGCGGGCGTTTACATCAACCTGGTGCCGATCTTCGCCGCGATTCTGGGCGTCGGCTTGCTGGGCGAGGAGTTCGGCCTCTACCACGGCGCCGCGCTCGCGCTGGTGATCGCCGGCATCATGCTGGCCCAGCGCGCGCCGAAGACCGGGTGGTAGCGCCCTGCCCGGGCCTTTCCCCTAGGACCGCTTTGCGGCTTCCAGCTGGGCGCGCGCGGCCGCGCGTGTTTCCTCGGTGAACCAGCCGGTCAGCAGCGGCTCCTGCCGGTCTTCGACCGCGGCGCGGATACGCAGAATCGCCTCGGCGCGCACCTGGGCCTTGACCGCGGCGTAAGCCTTCGGCGGCAAAGCGGCATAGTCCCTGGCTACGGCCAGCGCGCGTTCGACCACGCCGTCCGGCGGAGCGAGCTCGTCGGCGATGCCGATGCGCTCGGCCTGGTCGGCCGAAATGTTGGCGCCGCTCAGCATGAGCCGGCGCAGGGCGTGCGGCGGCAACTCGGCCCGGGCGATTTCCATGGGCGCGACGGGAAAGCTGACGCCCACGCGCACCTCCGCCAGACCGAAAAGCGCGCGTTCGCTGGCCACCCGGTAGTCGCTGGCCAGCACCAGGAAGAGGCCGCCGGCGATGGCGTGGCCGTTGGCCGCGGCGACGACCGGCAGCGGCATGGAATAAAGCGTCCCGAAGCAGCGATTCAGCCACTCGACGGTGGCGCGCTCCTCCTCCGGCGCAAATCCCTGCAGCTCCTTCAGATCCATGCCCGCCGACAGCAGCCTGCCGGCGCCGGTGACCACGACTGCGCGCACTTCATCGCTCTCGACGATCTCCTGAAGCTGTCCATCCAGGGCGGCCAGCAGGTCCGGGTTGAGGGCGTTGGCAGGCGGGCGGTCGAGGGTGAGCAGCGCAATGCCGCCGTCCAGCTTTTCAAGTTTGATCGCTTGTTCGGTCATCTCGTCCATCGGCGTTGGGAATGTTCGAGTCGATGCATCTCATAGTAGCTTGCTGCAAGACAAGCCGGCTTGTGCCGGCGCAAAGGAGAGGGTTCGCAACACCAATGCTGGACGGACACGTGATTCTGGTCACCGGCGCGGCTGGGACCATCGGGCGCGCCATCGCCGATGCGGCGCGCGCGGCCGGGGCCACGGTGCTGGGCGCCGACATAAAGCCCGACGCCGGCATCGACTACGAATTCGACGTCACGGACGAGGAGGCCTGGGCGCGCGCCTGCGACGCCATAGACCGCGCGCACGGCCGACTGGATGGGCTGGTGAACAACGCCGGCGTCCTGCACATCGGCACCATCGAGGAGACCAGGCCGGGCGACTGGCGGCGGGTGATGGCCGTGAACGCGGATGGCGTTTTTCTGGGCTGCCGCGCCGCCTGGCCCCTGCTGAAAGCCAGCGGCGCAGCCTCCATCGTCAACATTTCCTCGATCGCCGGCATCGTGGGCGGGGCCAACATGGCGGCCTACAACGCCTCAAAGGGTGCGGTCAGGATGCTGACGAAGTCCGTCGCCCTGCACGGCGCGCGCCACGACCCGCCGATACGGTGCAATTCCGTGCATCCAGCCTTCGTGGAGGGCGCCATGGCAGACCAGGCGGCCGGCGGCGCGCGCGATCCGGATAAGGCCCGCGAGAAGATGCGCGCCAGTATCCCACTTCGAAGATTTGCGCGGGCCGAGGAGGTCGCCGAGGCGGTGGTGCACCTGCTCTGCCCGGCCTCCGCGTTCACCACGGGCAGCGAGACCATTCTCGACGGCGGGCTGTCCGCCTGACGGGCGATCGGCCCTATTCAGCCGCTCGCGCCGAGAGATCGGGCCGGCTGGCAAGCGCCTTGTTCACCAGCGCTTCGACGCGCGCCCGCTCCTCGCCTTCCAGCGGCAGGCGCGGCGAGCGCACCCATTCGCTGCCCAGGCCGGTCAATTGATTGGCGAGCTTGATGAACTGGACCAGCTTCACGTCCACATCCAGGTGCAGCAGCGGCATGAACCAGCGGTAGAGCGCGCGGGCCTCCTCGAGACGGCCTTCCTCTGCCAGGCGGAAGAGGTGCACGGCCTCCTGCGGGAAGGCGTTGACCAGGCCGGCAACCCAGCCGACGGCGCCGAACAGCACATTTTCCAGCACCAGGTCGTCCACCCCGCAGAAGATCAGGTAACGCCCGCCAAGCTCATTGAACATGTCGGTGATGCGCCGGCTGTCGTGCGAGGACTCCTTCACCGCGACGATGGTTTCGCAGTCCGCCAACCGCGCAAAGGCCTGCGGCGACAGGTCGACGCCGTAGGAAACGGGATTGTTGTAGATCATCAGCGGCAGGTCGGTGGCCTCCGCCAGCCGGCGGAAGTGGTGCAGCGCCTCGCGCTCATCCTGGGTATAGACCATGCAGGGCAGCGCCATCAGCCCGTCGCAGCCCGCGCGCCGGGCGCGCTCGGCATGCGCGATGGCCAGATCGGTGGTGTATTCCGCGACGCCGGAGAGCACCGGCACGCGCCCCGCCGCCGTCTCGCAGGCCGCGCGCAGGACGTCCTCCTTCTCATCGGGCGCGAGCGAGGTGTTCTCACCCAGCGTGCCCAACATGATGAAGCCTTCGACGCCCGCATCCATGCAGGCCTCCATGTGCCGGGCGGTGGCCTCGAGATCCAGCGCGCCGTCCTCTTGGAATTCGGTCATCAGGGCCGGCATCACGCCCCGCCAGGTCACGCTCATGGTTTCCTCCTTTACGACACATTCGTTTTATGTAGAGAATATATCCGTCGATTGTATCCAATATCCGATACGACACAAACAGGTTCGCGTGCAAGGCGGCTGTCCTCAGGCCGATTGGACGCGCCCGAAACGAAACGAAGGGAGGAAATCATGACAATCCGTGGCCTTTTGACCGCAGCGGTATGCGCGGGATCCATCGTGTTCGCCGCCGGAGCCGCACAGGCGGACAAGCTGGACGACATTCTTTCGAGCGGCAAGCTGCGCTGCGGGGTCATGCTGGACTTCCCGCCTGCCGGGTTCCGCAACGAGAAGAACGAGCCGGCCGGCTACGACGTCGACTACTGCCGCGACATGGCCGAAGCGCTCGGCGTCGAGGCGGAGATCGTGGAAACACCGTCGCCGCAACGCATCCCGGCGCTGGTGGCGAACCGCGTCGATGTGGGAATCGCCAGCACCACCGCCACGCTCGAGCGTGCGAAGACGGTCGGTTTTTCGATTCCCTATATGGTCTACAAGGACGTCGTCCTGGTGCGTAAGGACAGCGCGATCGAGCAATTCGACGACCTGCCCGGCAAGAAGGTCGCGACGGTGCGCGGCACCACGCCCGAGCTGGAATACCTGGGGCACTGCGAAGGCTGGAGCGAGGGCTGCAACTACGAAAGCTACGGCTCGGATTCCGAGCAGACGCTGGCGCTCAGGCAGGGCCAGGCAGATGCCGTGTTCACTTCCTCCGCTTATGCCGCGACGCTGGTCGCATCGCCGCAGGGCAAGGACCTCCAGGTCTGCTGCAACGTGCCCGGCTTCACCGACTGGACCGGCATCATCGTCAACCGCAACGAGACGGCCTTCCTTAACTGGGTCAACCTCTTCATCTGGCGACAGGTGGAAAGCGGCCGCTACGCCGAGCTTTATTCCAAGTGGGTGAACGACGACGTGCCGACGTTGGCGCTGCAGAACGTGCACTACTGACGCCAACGGCCACCGGCCTCGCACACGTCTCCCGCGAGGCCGGTGGCTTTTTCCCGCCCCATTGCACCCGCTAGCCGGAACAAATGAGCTACACCCTGCATTTCGACGCGGTGTGGGATGCGCGCGCAGACCTGCTGGGCGCGGCCGGCACCACGCTGGAGTTGACCGTCCTGTCGATGGTCGTGGGCAGCGCGATTGCCGTGCCGATCGCGCTGGCGAAGGACGAAGGCAAGCCGGGCGTGCGCCATCTGGCGGCCACCTGGGTGGAGGTCGCGCGCAACACGCCCTGCCTGTTCCAGATCTACATCTTCTACTTCGGCCTTGGCGCCTTCGGCCTGCATCTGTCGGCCTACGTATCGGTGCTGGCCGCGCTGGTGTTCAACAACGCCGGCTATATGGCGGAGATCATTCGCGGCGGCCTGCGCGCCATCAGCCCGAACCAGAAGCGCGCGGCGCTCTCGCTCGGCATGAGCGCCGCCGGCGCCTACGCCTACGTGATCCTGCCGCAGCTGTTTCGGGTGATCTTCCATCCCTCGACCAACCAGCTCATGTGGGCGCTGCTGAACTCCTCGCTCGGCATGATGATCGGGTTGCACGAGCTGACCGGCGAGACCGCGTTCCAGCAGTCGATGACCTTCCGGCCGTTCGAGTTCTACGCCGTCGCCGCGGCGGGCTACTACGTCATGGCGAAGACCATCATCCTGACCTCGCGCGGCATCGGCGCGCGCCTCTTCAAGTACTGAACGGGGGCCGGGCGCATGCAGCAGACGATCTTCACGACGCTGAGCATCAACGACCTCTGGTTCATGATGGAGGGCGCGGCGAAGACCCTTTGGCTGACGTTCTGGGGCGCTCTTCTGGGAACGTGTCTGGGCGCCGTCCTCGGGTGGATCAAGACGCTGGACAACTGGCTTCTAACCTCGCCCGTCAACATGGTCACCGACGTGTTGCGCTCCGTCCCGCTGCTGATCCAGTTCGTGCTCTGGAGCTCGGGACTGGGGATCCTCGGCTTCAATCTCGATGTTTTCCACATCAGCGTGATCGCGCTGTCGCTCTACATGGCGGCCTACGTCTCGGAAGTGGTGCGCGGCGGCATCCTCGCCGTGCCGACCGTCACGCGCAAGGCGGCGCGCTCGCTCGGCATGACCTACTGGCAGGATCTGCGCTACGTCGTGCTGCCGATCGGAACCGGGATCGTATTGCCGGCCTGGATTGGCCTGGTTCTGGGCCTGATGAAGGACACGTCGCTGGTCGCGGTCATCGGCTACATCGAGCTCTTGCGCGCATCGCAAATCATCATCAACCGCACGCAGGAGCCGATCCTGGTGCTGCTGGGCGCCGGAATATTCTACTTCGCTCTCGGCTATCCGATCTCCAAGCTGAGCGGGCGCATCAAGACGCAGGGCGCGTACTGAGCCATGATCGTCATCGAAGACCTGCACAAATCCTTTGGCTCGCTGGAGGTCCTGCGCGGCGTCACCATGACGGTGCAGAAGAGCGAGGTTGTCGTCGTGATCGGCGCCAGCGGATCGGGCAAATCCACGCTTCTGCAATGCATCAATGGCCTGGAGCCGATCCAGGGCGGGCGCATCGAGGTCGACGGCGTCGAGGTCCACGCGCCGAAGACCGACCTGAACAAGCTGCGCCGCAAGATCGGCATCGTCTTCCAGCAGTACAACGTATTCCCGCACCTGACCGCGCTTGAGAATGTCACCCTCGCCCCGCGCAAGGTTCTGGGCACAAGCCGAGAGGAAGCGCGCGAGATGGGCCTGGCGCAACTCAAGCATGTCGGCCTTCTCGACAAGGCCGACGTCTACCCGCGCGCGCTTTCCGGCGGCCAGCAGCAGCGCCTCGCCATCGCCCGGGCACTGGCCATGAAGCCCGGCTACATGCTGTTCGACGAAATCACCTCGGCGCTCGACCCCGAGCTCGTCGGCGAGGTCCTGGATACCCTGCGCATGTTGAGCCACGAGGGCATGACGATGATCTGCGTCACCCACGAGATGGGCTTTGCCCGTGAGGTTGCACACCGCATTGTCTTCTTCGACGAAGGGGTGATATGCGAGGAAGGTCCGCCCGCCGAGCTCCTCGACAACCCGCAGCAGCCGCGAACCCGCCAATTCCTTCGCCAGGTCAGATAACCCACGGTTTTCCAGATGGCCGCGCAACCGATCGAACGCACCAGCATCCCCGCGGCACTGTCCGACGCCCTGCGGCGGCGCATCCTGCGCGGTGAGATCGGCGAGGGAGAGCAACTGCGACAGGAAACCATCGCCGCCGAGTACGACGTCAGCCGCATGCCGGTGCGCGAGGCGCTGCGCCAGCTGGAAGCCGAAGGCCTGGTAAGATTTAGCCCCCACAAGGGCGCGGTGGTGACCTCGCTGTCGCCTTCGGAAATCGAGGAGGTCTTCGACCTGCGGGCCCTGATCGAGCCGGACCTGCTGCGCCGCGCGATCCCGCACCTTTCGGCAGCCGATCTTGAGACCGCGGCTGAGAACGCCAAGGCTTTCGACGACGCGCTACGAGACGCCGGACCCGACGTGGCCGAGATCGGCCGCTACAATTGGGCGCTGCATGCCGCGCTTTACGCGCCGGCGGGGCGCACGCGCACGATGCAGTTCCTGCAGACACTGCACTACCAGGCGGAACGCTATACGCGACTTCAGGTTATCCTGACCCATGGCGAGCAGCGCGCGAGCGCGGACCACCGAAACCTCATCGAATACTGCCGCCGGCGTGAGGCGGAGGCGGCCTGCGACCTGCTGCGCCGGCATATCGAGGATGCCGGCCGCGACTTGCTCGACTACCTTGAAAAGCAGCGCGGCTAGCGCCCCTGTCCAGGAACCGGGAAGGCCAAACGATGAAAATCACCGAGATCAGGGTGCACCGCGTTGACCTGCCGCTGAAGGAAGGCCGCTATGCCTGGGCCGACGGCAAATACGTCGAGGTGTTCGATTCCACGGTGGTGGCGCTCGCCACCGATGAAGGCGTCACCGGCTATGGCGAGGTCTGTCCGCTCGGGCCCTTCTACCTGCCCGCATTCGGTGCCGGTGCGCGCGCCGGCATCGGCGAACTGGCGCCGCATATCCTGGGTGAGGACCCGACGGCCATCGCCCGGGTGAATGCCGTGATGGACCGGGCCCTCTTGGGACATCCTTACGTGAAGTCGCCGCTGGACATGGCCTGCTGGGACATTCTCGGCAAGACGGCCGGCCAGCCGCTGGTCCAGCTTCTGGGCGGCCGCTTCGGCGAGCGGGTCGATCTCTACCGCGCCATCAGCCAGCGCCCGGCCGCGGAAATGGCCGATAACGTCGCAGGCTACCGCGACGAAGGATACCGCAAGTTCCAGCTCAAGGTCGGCGGCGCGGTCGAGGACGATATCGCCCGCATCCACGCCGTCGCCGAGGTCCTGCAGGCCGGCGAGACGCTGGTGGCCGACGCCAACACCGGCTGGCTGCCGGGTGAAGCGCTGCGCGTGGCCAACGCGGTGGCGGATCTCGACGTCTACATCGAGCAGCCCTGCGCCAGCTACGAGAACTGCCTCAAGGTGCGTGCGCACACCACCCTGCCTTTCATACTCGACGAGAACATCGACGGCCTCGCGGCCTTGCTGCGCGCGCAGGCCGACCGGGCGATGGACGCCGTCAACGTAAAGATCTCCAAGGTCGGCGGCCTGACCAAGGCGCGGCAGATCCGCGACCTCTGCGTCAGCCTGGGCGTTCCCATGACCATCGAGGACTCCTGGGGCGGCGACATCGTCACCGCGGCCATCGCGCATCTGGCGCATTCGACGCCGGAGCGCTTCCGCTTCTCCGCCACCGACTTCAACAGCTACGTCACCGTGCCCATTGCCGAGGGCGCGCCGCAGCGCGAGGCGGGAACCATGCAGGCCGGAGACGCGCCCGGGCTCGGCATCGCGCCGATTGCCGAGGCGCTGGGCGAACCCGTCGCCGTCTACACGACCTAGCGGGCGGAGCAGGACGCATGGGCGAGACCCGGGACATCGAGGTCGTCTCCTGCCACGCCGAGGGCGAGGTGGGCGATGTGATCGTCGGCGGCGTCGAGCCGCCGCCCGGGGAGACGCTGTGGGCACAGGCGCGCTTCATCGCCGAGGACGGTGCGCTCAGGGCATTCGTGCTGAACGAGCCGCGCGGCGGCGTCTTCCGCCACGTCAATCTTCTGGTCCCGGCCAGGGACCCGAGGGCCCAGATGGGCTTCATCATCATGGAGCCGGAGGACACGCCGCCCATGTCGGGGTCGAACAGCATCTGCGTGGCGGCCGTGCTCCTGGAGACCGGCATCCTGCCGATGCACGAACCGGAAACGCACCTCGTCCTGGAAGCGCCCGGCGGCCTGATCGAGGCGAGGGTGGCGTGCCGCGCAGGCAAGGTTCAGCAGGTGACAATCCACAACGTGCCCTCCTTCGCCGACCGACTGGACGCCAGGTTGGAGGTCGAGGGTCTCGGCACGCTGGTGGTCGATACGGCTTATGGCGGCGACAGTTTCGTGATCGCCGACGCCGCGGCCTTGGGCTTTGCGCTGAGCCCCGATGAAGCCCGGGATCTGGCGGAGACAGGCGTGGCCATCACCCGCGCCGCCAACGAGCAGCTGGGATTCCGCCATCCTGAAAATCCCGAGTGGGACCATATCTCCTTCTGCCAGATCGCCGCGCCCGTCGAAGCGAGCGGCGGCCGGAAACAGGGGCGCAACGCGGTGGCCATTCAGCCGGGCAAGATCGACCGTTCGCCCACTGGCACAGGCTGCTCCGCGCGCATGGCGGTGATGCACGCCAAGGGGCTGCTGGCGGTGGGCGAACCCTTCATCGGCATCTCCATCATCGATTCGCGCTTCGATTGCCGGATCGTCGAAGAAACCGAGGTCGCCGGCCGGCCAGCGATCGTTCCCGCCATCGCCGGGCGCGCCTTCCTCACGGGCACCCACCGGCACACCCTCGACCCGCGCGATCCCTGGCCGCAGGGCTATCGGCTGAGCGACACCTGGCCGAAGAAGCTGTGACAAGCGGCGCCGTCGGCATCGTTCTCCAGCCCGATATTCATTTTTAAGAATACCAGCGGTTCCCCTATAGTCGGGCTCAGGATTGCATGCTTCAGGGGAAGGACGCGCAGACCATGCGAAAGCGACTGTTATGGGCGATCCCGGCAACTGCCTTGCTGTTGACCGGCTGCCAGGATTTTCGCCGCACTGAGGAGCCGTCGCTGGACCCCAGCCTGGTGCCGGCGCAGATCGATGCCTCGCGCGTGCTTCCGACGGTCGTCCCGGATGCCGGCGGGACTGAGGAAGAAGAGGCCTATTGGATCTTCGACTATCGCCACCGGAATTTCGCGGTCGGCCGTTTCCAGCGTGGCCAGGACGGAAGCGCCCGCTGGCAGTCAGCCGCGACTTGGCAGAGCTTCGACTATCTGCTGGGTCTGCTGCCGCCGGATGAAGGACAGGCGCGCGCGATCCAGCCGCGCACGCGGATCGGTTTCGTCGGCATGTCGAACGAAACCGTCATTTCCAACGGCGTCGTCAGCGAGGGTTTCGCCCGGCGGAGCGATGAGGATGAGGAGGCCGGCGTGCATGTCCGCCAGGTCGTCCGCTACGTCGTCGACGAGACTCCCGCCGTTACCGACCAAACCGCGCAGCGCTATTCGGTCAACGATCTGCTTCGCGACCCTGAGAGCGACGACGGCGGCTTCGTCTCCGCCTGGGCAGTGCAAGACGGCAGGCCGCCCGAGGGATTCGTCGCCACGGAGTCTTTCACCTGGAAAGCCCCGGAATCCGAGCGTGCCGTCTTCCTGGGCACAACGCGTATCGACCGCGAGGTCTTCGCCAATCGGCTGGCCCGGCTTTCCACCGACGCCGTCACCGGCGCGCGCCGCTTCGAGACGCTGCCACCGGTCGCGCTGTTCGGCGGCGGCGAAGACGCGCCGATGCAATACCGCATCGGCCCCAACTCGGCGGCCGTCCGGGAATCGCGCGAGGCGTGGGTGGCTGCGTTCACGGCGATTCCCGTCACGCCGGCCACTGGCCGTTTCACGCGCTATCTGCCGGTTTCCGCCGATTCCAAGGTGGACACCGTTGTGGTGGCGCACGGCCACGAGGGCAAGATCGATTACCTGCCGCTGCACTTCGACTCCGAAGATGTCTGCCTGGACACCGGCAATGCCCGGCGAAGCACCTGCGTGGCGGGTTTCCTGGGCACGCCCGTGGTCTCGTTGACAACCGACCCGAGCAGCCCCGAGATGGACGAGCGTCTCTTCGTCTTCGTGCCGGTGCTGCTGCATACCGTGGAAGGCGCCACGGAGACCTTTTCCTGGGGGATCGCCTCGCGCCTGGTGAACTTCGGGCGGCCGGGATTCGGCTATCCAGAATTCGGCGCGGAGCGGAACTGGACGATCACCAGCAACCGGGTGGAGCCGCCGCGGCTGGCGGAAACCCAGGGCGACGCGCGGCTGCGCGGCATTGCCGCGGGCAAGATGGCCGATAAGGCGCCGCAGCTGACCGCTGCCGTCACCTGGCTGGAAGACGGCTCTTTTAGGCCGCACGCCATCGCCTCTGGCTTCACCTTCGACGGCGAGTTCTTCCTGGTGTGCCAGGCGGCGGAGGCCTATTGCGGCCAAGGCAACGCCGGACGGTGGCGAGTCTTCAATCCCTTTGCCGGCACATCCGTGCTGAACAACGGCTTCGTGAGCCTCTCCGCCTTCGCCGCGGCTTCCGGCCGCAAGGAATACC
>JAWVYK010000075.1:0-11163 GCA_033722755.1 Rhodovibrionaceae bacterium
AGGCCAAGCTGCCGAAATTCCACGGCAAAACCTTCGCCCTGCGGGCCAAGCAATCGGCGCCGGAGGTGAAGGAAGACGCCCCCGCGCACGGCCGCAAGGCGGTGCTCTACGCCACCTGCTTCGTCAACTACAACAACCCCGGCATCGGCGAGGCGACGCGCGCCGTGCTGGCGAGGAACGGCGTCGAGACCGAGGTTGTCTACCCGACCTGCTGCGGCATGCCGCAGCTGGAGCGCGGTGCCCTCGACAAGGTGGCCGACAACGCCCGGCGCGTGGCCAAGGAGATGAAGCCCTGGATCGAAAAGGGCTACGACATCGTCGCCATGGTGCCGTCGTGCGCGCTGATGCTGAAGTTCGAGTGGCCGTTGATATTGCCCGACGACGAGGACGTGGCCGCCCTGTCGCGCGCCACCAAGGACGTCACCGAATACGTCGTGGAAATTGCCAAGAAGGAAGGCCTGGCCGACGGGCTGAAGCCGCTGGACGGCGGCGTCGCCCTGCACATGGCCTGCCACGCGCGCGCCCAGAACATCGGCGCCAAGGCCGCGGAAATGCTGCGCCTGCTGCCCGATGCCGATATCAAGGTGGTGGAGCGCTGCTCCGGCCACGGCGGGTCCTGGGGCATCATGAAGCAGCACTTCGAAACGGCGCTCAAGGTCGGCCGCCCGGCCGCGCGGCAGATGGCCCAGGCGAAGAAGATTCATCTGGCCTCCGAATGTCCGCTGGCCGGCGATCACCTGATCCAGGGGATCGAGCGCCTGAACATGGACGACAAGCCCGAGGTCAAGGAAGCGCAGCACCCGATCGTGCTGTTCGCGCGGGCCTACGGCATGGATTTCTAGGGCGATATGGATTTCTGAGGGCACGGCGGACTTCGACAGCGACCCGGAACACCGACACGAGAGAGTTGCGACGATGAGCGAGAAGCGCGAGATCACCCGCGAGGACCTGCTTCCCCTGGAGCAGTATGAGAAGGTGCGCAAAGAGCGCCGCAAGGACCTGGTGGCGAAGAAGAAGGACCGCCGTGTGGCCGTCGGCCCGCATTGCACCTTCCACTTCGAGAACTACGACACCATGTGGGCGCAGGTGATGGAGATGCTCTTCATCGAGAAGGGCGGAGAGGCGCAGATCGACGACGAGTTGAGCGCCTACAATCCGCTAATCCCGCAGGGCAGAGAGCTGGTGGCCACCGTGCTCTTCGAGATCGAGGACAAGGTCGAGCGCCACAAGTTCCTGGCCAAGCTGGGCGGTGTCGAGGAGACCGCTTTCATCAGGGTCAACGGCGAAACCATCGAGGGCAAGCCGGAAGAGGACGTCGACCGCACCACCGCCGACGGCAAGGCCTCCTCGGTGCAGTTCATCCATTTCCCCTTCACCGACAGCGCCATCGAGGCCTTCAAGCAGTCGGGCGCGGAGGTTGAGGTTGGCTTCACCCACCCGCAATACCGGCACACGGTCGGCCTGACCGAGGAGCAGCGCGCCGCGCTCGCCGAGGACTTCGACTAGCCCTGCGCGCCGGGCCTCGGCCGCTCTCTACGTTGCGTCGGGCCGCTCGCCCGTCTTGCAAGCATGATCCCGAGGCGCGAAGGCCCGCACGGGCGTCTCAGCCGGAATCCGGGCCCCAGGCGATCACGGCCGTGATGTGTCCGGAGGCGTCGATCTGCACGATATCCTCGCCGGCGACCACGGGGCCCTTGGCGTCGACCAACGACCAGTTGAAGCGCGCCAGCCGGCCGCTGGTGTCGATCGGGCTGCCAAGGTGGAAGGTCAATCCTTCGTGGCGCTCCAACAGGGCCTCGATCTTCTGGTGCAGGGCCTCGCGCCCCTGTTGCCGGCCGGTGGGCGAGATGATCAACACATCCTCCGCCACCGCCTTGTCCAGCGCGCGCTTGCGCGACTGCCGGTCGTCCTCGTTCCAGGCGGCGAAGTAGAGCTCGAGCAGGTCCTGGGCGGTTGTCGTCGTCATTCTTGCGTCTCCCGTTGCGTTCGCTGTCGTTCGGATAAACGCCAAAGGCCTCGCGCCTGTTGCAGGCTTTTCGGCCATGGATCGATTCGCCGCACTTGGGCGTTCATCGCCGGTATGAACAGCGATAATTCCGATACCTCCGTCCTCCACCGCCTCAAGTGGAAGGCGTTGCGCGGGCTGCTGCGCGAGTACGAATGGGTGCACCGGGGCCTCGGCATTGTGGGCCACCTGTGCTTTTTCGTCGGCTCGGTGTTCTTCCTATGGGAGTCGCTGAAGCTGCCCGGCATCTGGCTCTTCATCGTCGGAGCCGGGGGCATGCTGATCGACCGCGCCTGCTCGCTGGTCGTGCACTACGAGCGCCTGCGCGAGCAGGGCGAGCCGATGTTCTAGGCGGCGCGCCTCAGCCTTGTCCGCCTTCCTCGGCCTTGCTGTGCTTCATGATGAGCGGCGCCTGCGCCATCGAGAAGACGAGCGTCAGCCCGAGGATTCCGAAGACCTTGAAGGTCACCCAGAAGTCGGTGGACTGGGTGCGCCAGACGGCCTCGTTCAACGCCGCCATGGCCAGGAAGAAAAGGCCGTAGCGGAAGGTCAGCTTGTGCCAGCCATAGGAATCCATTGCCGGCATGGCGTTGCCGAAGACGGTCTTCAGGGGCGATTTGCCGAGCGCGAGCCCGCCAAGGAGCACACCGCCGAAGAGCACCTGCACGATGGTCGGCTTCATCTTGATGAAGGTGTCGTCCTGCAGCCAGACGGTAAGGCCGCCGAAGACGCCGACGATTCCCGCGGTCACAAGGGGCAGCATCGGCACCCGCCGGGCGACGGCCAGCGACAAGCCGAGGGCCGCCGCGGTGGCGGCCATAATGGCCCAGGTGGCGGTGATCAGGTCGCTCATGACGTAGGCGGTGAAGAAGACCGCCAGCGGCCCGTAATCGACGGCCGGCCGCAGCCACTTCGGTTCCGCTCTGGCTTCTGCGCTCATGTTCGCGCGCTCGCTCCCGGTTGCGGTAATGGATCCTCGGGTCCCCGCAAGGAGTTATGGGGATAAAGGCACGCTTTTGCCAGTGCAAGTCGCCGCTGCGCGCTTGGCGGCTTGGCCGCGGCGGGCTAAGAAGACGCCCATGAGCGAGGAAACTCCCGCAAAGAACGCCGGCGCCGGCGCTTTCGACCCCTGGGCGGCGATTGCCGGGCGCGCCCAGAGGGAGCCGGAGGGACCTGCGCTCTTCGTCCTGGGCCGAGGCTACGGCTGGCAAAGCCTGAGCGAGCGCGCCGCGCGCCTTGCCGGCGGATTGCAGGCCGCCGGTCTGGGCCAGGGCTGCCGCATCGCGCTGGCCATGCCGAATATCGTCGACCTGCCCGTGCTGGTTCTCGCCGCGGGAATCGCCGGCGCCCGGCTGGAAGCGGTGGATCCGCGCGCGTCCTCCCCGCGCTTGGCCGAACAGCTCCAGGAATTGCAGGCCGACGCCGTGGCCACGGCCAACATCGGCCAGCTCTTCGACCGCGTGCGCGTGGCCGCCGACGCCGAGGGCGGACTGCCCGTGCTGGTCGCGCGGATGACCGACGGACTGCCGTTTCCCCGCAACATCCTGCTGCCGCTGCTGCGCGGCGCCGGCCTTGCCACCGTGCCCGTCGAGGCGCGCTTCATCAGGCTGAGCAAGCTGGCCGAATGCGCGCCGCTCGCCCCTTCGGCCTCCGAGGTGCGTTTGAGCGCCCTGGCCGGCGCCATCGCCCCCGACCTGCCGGAGGCGGGAGCCGTGCTCTTCGCCCGTATGACGATCTGCGCCGAGGATCTGGCCGCCATGCTGGCGGTTCTTGGGCGTGGGCTGACGCTCGTGCTCGCCCCGCGCTTTGACGAAAAGGGCCTGGCCGCGCTCGCCGGCCGGCACAACCCGGCCTTGGCCGTCGCCGACGAGAACAGCGTCGCCAACCTGCCCGAAGGCCTGCCCTACATGCTGCGCCGCGGCCTGTGAGCGGGATTCAGGCCGCGTCCTCGGAGGCCACCGGGTTGGAGAGCGTGCCGATCCCCTCGATCTCCACCTCGAAGCGATCGCCGGGCTGCATCCAGAGCTGCGGATCGCGCGCCATGCCCACACCCGGCGGCGTGCCGGTGGCGATCACCGTGCCGGGCTCGAGCGTCATCACCTCAGAGGCCCGGTGGATCAGCTCCGCGACGTCGAAAATCAGGTCGTCGGTGGTCCCCTCCTGCACGACCTCGCCGTTCAGGCGGCCGACGATGCGCAGGCCCTTGCCCCCCGGCGGCAACTCGTCTGCGGTGACGATCTCGGGTCCGAAGCCGCCGCTGGCATCGAAGTTCTTGCCCAGCGTCCACTGCGGCCCGCGCGTGAGCTGATAGTCGCGCACCGAGCCGTCGTTGAAGGGCGCGTAGCCGGCCACGTGGTCGAGCGCCGCCGCACGGCTCACATGCCGGGCGGCCTTGCCGATCACCACGGCCATCTCCGCCTCGTAGTCGAACTGCGTCGAGGCCTTCGGACAGACGAGCGCCCGGTTCGAGCCGACGACGGACGAGGCGAAGCGGATGAAGAAGATCGGATGCTCGGGCACCGGCATGCCGGCCTCCTCGGCGTGGGCGCCGTAATTCAGGCCGACGCAGAGAATCTTCGGCGGATCCGCAATGGGCGCGCTCAGGCGCACCTCGTCCACCGGCAGGCGCACGTCCACCGGCGCGTCGTCCGCGAAGGCGCGAATTTCCTCCAGCCGGCCGGCGGCGAGGATGCCCGGCCAGTCGTGCGCCAGGCCGGGGTGCGCCGCCACCAGGTCTATGACCGCGGACCCGATATGCAGGCCGGGCGCGGGATGCCCGTCCTTTTCAAAGGATACCAGTCGCATGGAAAGCCTCTCTTGGCTGCCTGTCAGGTTCAGCGCATGGTGGGCATGACATATTCCGCACCGGCGCGGATGCCCGTCGGCCAGCGCGAGGTCACCGTCTTCAGGTGCGTGAAAAAGCGCACGCCCTCGGGCCCGTGCATGTAGTGATCGCCGAACAGCGAGCGCTTCCAGCCGCCGAAGGAGTGGAAGGCCATGGGCACCGGGATCGGCACGTTCACGCCCACCATGCCGACCTTGATGTTCTTGGCGAAGGTGCGCGCGGCATCGCCGTCGCGGGTGAAGATCGCGGTGCCGTTGCCGTACTCGTGGTCGTTGATGAGCCCGGTGGCCTCGTCGAAGCTGTCGGCCCGGACGACCGAGAGAACGGGGCCGAAGATCTCTTCCTTGTAGATGCGCATGTCCGGCGTCACCCGGTCGAACAGGCAACCGCCCATGAAGAAACCGTCCTCATAGCCCTGCATCTTGAACTCGCGGCCGTCGACGACCAACTCCGCGCCCTCCTTGATGCCGAGGTCGACATAACCGCGCACCTTGTCCAGATGCTCGGCGGTGACCAGCGGGCCCATGTCGGCCTCGCTGTCGCTGTAGGGGCCGATCCTGAGGTTGCGGACCTTGGGCGCCAGGCGCTCCATCAGCTGGTCGCCCGCCTCGCCCACCGCAACGGCAACGGAAACCGCCATGCAGCGCTCGCCCGCCGAGCCGTAGGCCGCGCCCATCAGCGCGTCGGCGGCCTGGTCCATGTCGGCGTCGGGCATCACCATCATGTGGTTCTTGGCGCCGCCGAGGGCCTGGACGCGTTTGCCGTGCTCGGTGCCGGTCTTGTAGATCGTCTCCGCGACCGGGGTGGAGCCGACGAAGGAGACCGTGGCCACCTGCGGATGGGCCAGCAGCGTCTCCACCGCCTCGCGGTCGCCGTTGACGACGTTGAAGACGCCGTCCGGCAGGCCCGCCTCTTGCAGCAGCTCGGCCAGCAGCAGCGGCGCGGAGGGATCCTTCTCCGAGGGTTTCAGCACGAAGCTGTTGCCGCAGGCGATCGCCACCGGAAACATCCACATCGGCACCATGGCCGGGAAGTTGAAGGGCGAGATGCCGACGCTCACGCCCAGCGGCTGGCGCGTGGAATAGCTGTCCACGCCGGTGCCCACGCTCTCGGTGAACTCGCCTTTCAAAAGCTGCGGGATGCCGCAGGCGAATTCCACCACCTCGAGCCCGCGCGTCACCTCCCCGGCCGCGTCGGAGAGCACCTTGCCGTGCTCCCGGCTGATCGCCTCGGCCAGGCGCTCGCGGTTCTTCTCCAGCAACTCCTTGAAGCGGAACATCACCCGCGCGCGGTTCAGCGGCGTGACATGCGACCACGTCTCGAAAGCCTTGGCCGCGGCCTTGACGGCGGCGTCCGCCTCCTCCGGGCTGGCGAAGGGAACCTCGGCGGTTTTCTCGCCGGTGGCCGGGTTGAAGACGTCGCCGCTGCGCCCGCTCTTGCCCTTGACCGGCTTGCCGTCGATGAAATGGGTCAGCGTCGCGCTCATCGTGGAGACTCCCGTTCTTCGGGTTTGTGATCAGAGGATCGAATTCGGGGCTCAGCATAATGATCCCGCGCGGCGAAGCGAAGGGTTCAAAACCGGCTTTCGCGTGGGACGCTCCGGCGGCTATACCGACGGTCATGGACGCCGCTCGCGACCCGGAACTGGAAACCCGCATCCGCCAGGCGCTGCTGCCCCGCGCGGCGGCGCGCGAGACCGTGCCCTACGAGGCATTGGCCCGCGAGATCGGCGTGCAGCCGCCGCACCGCATCCACCGCCTCACGCTGGCGCTGGAGGCGATGACCCGCGACGACGTCGCCTTCGGGCGTCCGCCGCTGGCCGCACTGGCGGTATCGAAGGGCGAAGGCGGCGTGCCGGGCCGCGGCTTCTTCCAGCTTCTGCGCGATCTGGGGCTTCATGACGGCCCCGACCGGGGCGATGCGGCGCGCGCCCGGCACGAGCGGCTGTTGGCGGAGGTCGCCGCCTACTGGGGCGACGCCTAGTCTGGACAGCGGCCCGCCGGCCTTGCAGTCTGCCGGTCGCGCAACAGGGAGACGCCGATCATGGCGCGTGTCAGCAATGTAGAGGTGGACGAGGTCCCCGCCGACGTGCAGCCGATCTACCGCCGCTTCGTCGAGGACTATGGCCCCTTTCTGGATCAGGTCCGCGTCTTCGCCCACCGGCCGCCCATCGTCCGCCACCTGATGGCGCTGCTGATGGAACTGGCCGAGGAGGGGCTCGTCGACAAGCGTGACCTGGAGATCGCGGTGACCGCCGTCTCCAAGGCCAATGCCTGCCAATACTGCGTCAGCCAGCACGGCGCGCGGCTCGTCTCGCTGGGCCTCGACGCGGAGACGGTCGAGCGCATCCTGGAGCCCGACTGCCCGGGGCTGAGCGCGCGCGAGCGGTTGGTGCGCGACTACGCCGTGCAGGTCAACGCCGACCCCAAGCGTGTACCCGGGGCCATGTTCGAGAACCTGAAGCGGCACTTCAGCGAGGCGCAGATCGTCGAGCTTACTTTCCGCGCCACGCTGTGCGGCTTCTTCAACCGCTTCAACGAGGCGATGGGGATCGACCTGGGCGAGGAGGCGCTGGCCGCTGGACTGTCCGGCAGCCGCGGCAGGGCCGCCGAGGGCGGCTGAGCCACCACTTACGCTTACAGGTCACCCGAGCGAGGAGACAGTCATGGCCCGCAAGATCGTGATTTCAGCCGACGGCGTCGAAGTGCGCGCGGAATTGCTGGGGACGCCAACGGCGGAGGAGGTCTGGAACGCGCTTCCCTTTACCTCCAGCGCCCAGAGATGGGGCGAGGAGGAGGTCTATTTCGCAGCGCCGGTCGGCGCCGCGGAAGAAGCCGATGCCCGCGACGTGGTGGAGGCCGGGGAGATCGCCTTCTGGCCGATGGGCAACGCGATTGCCATCGGCTTCGGGCCCACCCCGGCCTCGCAGGACGACGAGATCCGCCTTGCCAGCCCCTGCAACGTTTTCGCCACTGCACTGGACGATGTCAGTGCGCTGGCAGGGGTCAGCGCCGGCGCGCCGGTTTCGGTCGCCGTGCTCGAAGAGGATCCGGCCGCGGCCTGATCTACGCAAAGGGGCGGGTTTGCGCTACCGTCCTATCATCAGGCCACCGATCGGAACCGCGCATGCCCTCTGCCAGCCTCATTGACAGCAACGCCGGCCAAGCCGGGGGGCTCTCGATCGAGCGTCGCGAGCGCGTGCTGGTGCTGCGTCCGGAAGGGGAGTGGACGGTCGATCACCTGAAACGACTGGACCGCGAGGTCTCCGCTCTGTCGCTGAAAGGCGCGAGTCGGGTGAGCCTGGTGCTCGACGGATTGGAGGAACTGGACACCGGCGGCGCCTGGCTTCTGCACAAATTGGGCGAGCGGCTGGAGGGCGAGGGTCTGAACGTCGAGGTCTCTGGCGCGCACGAGGGCCACCTCGACATGCTCGACCTTATCGCCGAGCATGCCGAGGACCGGCCCGCACCGCCGCCAAAGCCGCATCCCTTCTTGGCCTTCGTGGAGAACTGCGGGCGCGCGGCCTATGCCGTCCTGGGCGAGGGCCGCGATCTTCTGAACTTCCTCGGCCTGCTGGTGATCGCGCTCATCCGCGCGCTGCTGCAGCCCTGGCGCTGGCGGCCGAAGGCGGTGTTCACGCACATGGAGACGGCGGGACTCAACGCACTGCCCATCGTCGGCCTTCTGACGTTCCTCATCGGCGTGGTGCTGGCCTACCAGGGCGCCGATCAGCTGGCGCGCTTCGGCGCGGAGATATTCACCGTCAATCTGGTGGGCGTCGGCGTCCTGCGCGAGCTCGGCATCCTGATTACGGCGATCATCGTGGCCGGACGCTCGGGCAGCGCGTTCACCGCCGAGATCGGCACCATGAAGGTCAACGAGGAGGTCGACGCCATGCGCACCATCGGCCTCGATCCCGTGGACGTGCTTGTGTTGCCCCGGGTGGTGGCGCTGGTCGTGGTGATGCCTCTGCTGACCTTCTACGCCGACATCATGGCGCTGGCCGGCGGGGCGGCGATGTCCTACTTCAATCTCGACATCAGCCCGCTGCAGTTCGTCCGGCAGATGGAATCGGCCGTCGACATCTGGACCTTCGGGGTCGGCATGATCAAGGCGCCGCTTTTTGCCTTCATCATCGCCATGGTCGGCTGCTTCCAGGGTCTCAAGGTCAGCGGCAGCGCCGATTCCGTCGGCCGGGAGACGACGCGCGCGGTCGTCGTGTCGATCTTTCTGGTCATCGTGCTGGACGCGCTGCTGTCCATCTTCTTCTCGCTGATCGGGATCTGAGGCGGTGTCCGCGGCGCTGGAAAACCACAACAACGATGGCGGCGCACCCAGTGGCGCCGAGGCCGAGACGGTCATCCGCATCTCGGGTCTGGTGACGCGTTTCGGCCGCCAGTTGGTGCACGACGGCGTCGATCTGGAGGTGCGCCGCGGCGAGGTGATGGCAATGGTCGGCGGCTCGGGTAGCGGCAAATCGGTGCTGCTGCGCACGGCCGTCGGCCTGCTGCGCCCGGCGGAGGGCAGCATCGAGGTGCTCGGCGTGCCGCTGGATCGGGCCGGACGCAGCGGCTGGCGCGAGCTGGAGCGCCGCTGGGGCGTGCTTTTCCAGAGCGGCGCGCTGTTCTCCTCGCTCACAGTGGTGGAGAACGTCGAGTTGCCGCTGAAGGAGCACACCGACATGCCCGCGCCGCTGCGCCGGGAAATCGCTCTGCTCAAGCTGGGGCTGGTCGGGCTGCCGCAGGACTCTGCGGGTAAGTACCCGGCGGAAATTTCCGGCGGCATGCGCAAGCGCGCAGGGCTTGCCCGCGCGCTGGTGCACGACCCCGAACTGCTGTTCCTCGACGAGCCGACCGCCGGGCTTGACCCCGTGGGCGCGGCGGCCTTCGACACCCTGGTGCGCGATCTGCAGCGCAATCTGGGCCTCAGCGTTCTGATGGTGACGCACGACCTGGACACCCTTGTCGCCGTCGCCGACCGCATTGCCGTGCTTGTCGATAAACGTGTTAAGGTCGGCACGATGGATCGCCTGGCGGCCGACCAGCATCCCTGGATACAGGACTATTTCAACGGCCCGCGTGGCCGTGCCGCCAGACATGACGCCGAGGGGCAGGCCGAATCGAAGGCCGGTCCGCATACGAACGCCGTCGATGGCGAGGGGACGGAATAGGAGGCGATCGGCTGGCCCATGGAAACGCGCGCCAACTATCTGCTGGTCGGCTTCTTCGTTCTGGCGCTGGCCCTTGCCGGCGTCGGCTTTGCGCTGTGGCTGGCCAAGACCAGCCTGACCACCGACACCCAGGCCTACGACATCCGATTTTCCGGGTCGGTCGGCGGCCTCCAGATCGGAGCGCCGGTCAGCTTCCGCGGCGTGCGCGTGGGCGAGGTCGGCAACGTCGAGATCGACCCGCAGACGCTGGAGGTCGTGGTGACGGTGGACGTGAAGGCGGATACGCCGGTGCGTGCCGACACCACCGCCACGCTCGGGCTTCAGGGCCTGGCGGGCGGCACCTTCATCCTGCTCAAGGCGGGCGAGGGCGATGCCCCGCCGCTGCAGACCGCCGACGGGCAGCCGCGGCCTGTCATCCCCTCCGAACCTTCGCCGCTCGACCAGATCATCGCCGATGCGCCGGCGGTCCTGGACGATGTGCGCCTCACGCTGGCGCGCATCAACGACATGCTCAGCGCCGAGAACCGGCAGGCCGTCGCCGATATTCTGACCAACGTGGAGGCGCTGACGGCCGCATTCGGCGACCGTTCCGAGCAGATCGGCCGGACCATCGACAATGTGGAGGCCACCAGCGCCGAGCTCTCCGAGCTCGCCGGCTCGCTCAAGGACAGCACGGCGCAGCTGACCGAGGATGCGCAGGCCACGCTCGCCAGCCTGCGTTCGACCGCCGGCACCATCGACAAAGCCGTCGCGGAATCGAGCGACAATCTCGTCAATGCAACGGAGAATGTCGACGGCGCGATCACGGAGATCGCGTCTGCGGCCAAATCCGTCGGCGGCATGGCCGACGAGATCGAGTCCATGGTGGAGGAAAACCGTCCGGCGATCCGCGAGTTCACGGGCAGCGGCATGTACGAGCTGTTGAACCTGATCACCGAGTTGCGCGACCTCGCGCACAGCCTGAACCGCGTCACCAAGGAGGTGGAGCGCGATCCCGCCCGATTCCTCTTCGGCAACCAGCAGGAAGGCTATGAAGTCCCGGATTGATGTTTCCCACGGCCGCCGCCGCGCGCTGTCCCTCCTCGGCCTCGCGGCCCTGGGCGCGGGACTTGCCGGCTGCACGCAGATCGTTCCCGGCCAGAC
>JAWVYK010000076.1:0-11078 GCA_033722755.1 Rhodovibrionaceae bacterium
CCTGCTTGGCGACGCCCTCGAGCACCGGCAGCAGGTCGCGGATGTTGGAGATCTTCTTGTCGTGCAGCAGCACGTAGGCGTCCTCCAGCTCGGCCGACATGCTGTCCTGGTCGTTGATGAAGTACGGCGAGAGGTAGCCGCGGTCGAACTGCATGCCCTCGACCACGTCGAGCTCGGTCTCCAGGCTCTTCGCCTCCTCGACCGTGATCACGCCCTCGTTGCCGACCTTGCGCATGGCGTCGGCCAGCATCTGGCCGATTTCCTTGTCGCCATTGGCCGAGATGGTGCCGACCTGGGCCACCTCGTCGTGGTCCTTGATCTTGCGCGACTGCTTCTTGAGGTCCGCGACCACGGCCTCGACGGCCAACTCGATGCCGCGCTTCAGATCCATCGGGTTCATGCCCGCGGCCACCGACTTGGAGCCTTCGCGCACGATGGTCTGGGCCAGCACGGTCGCCGTCGTCGTGCCGTCGCCGGCGACGTCATTGGTCTTCGAGGCGACCTCGCGCAGCATCTGCGCGCCCATGTTCTCGAACTTGTCGGAGAGCTCGATCTCCTTCGCCACCGTCACACCGTCCTTGGTGGTGCGCGGCGCCCCGAAGGACTTGTCGAGCACGACATTGCGGCCCTTCGGGCCAAGCGTCACTTTCACCGCGTCCGCCAGGATATCGACACCGCGCAGCATCCGCTGGCGCGCGTCACCGCCGAATTTCACGTCCTTAGCAGCCATGTCTTCTTTACTCCCTAATAATTAAGGCGAGGGGCCGGATTGCGCGTTTTGCCGCGCTTAGGCCGCCTTCGCCTTGGAGCCGGACTTCTCGATGATGCCCATGATGTCCGACTCACGCATGATGACGAGATCCTCGCCGTCGATCTTGACTTCGGTGCCGGCCCACTTGGCAAAAAGCACGCGGTCGCCGGACTTGACGTCGAGCGGCCGCACGCTGCCGTCTTCCTTGACGGCGCCGCCGCCGACAGCGATGACCTCGCCTTCCATCGGCTTTTCCTTCGCGGTGTCCGGAATGATGATGCCGCCGGTGGTCTTCTCCTCCTGCTCGACGCGGCGGATCAGCACACGGTCATGCAACGGGCGGAACGACATGTCTTTGAACCTCCGTTTTCAGCCGGCGCCCGTGCGATTGACCCCCGCCGGGCGCCCGTGGTTTGTTGCCTGGGATCGGATCGGGATTGTTAGCACTCTCCCTCCCCGAGTGCCAGATTAGCTATGCTTTGGGCCGGCGGCTGTCAAGAGGCGCTTCGCGGGCTTTTCGCGCATTTGGCAGCAGTCTTGGGTGGCGGCTGCTATCACCTTGATTTTACTGAAATTTTCTTGCCTGCCGGCGATTTTGCCGGCAAGCTTTCCACTATCTGCGCTGAAAGCGGAGGAATTGGCGCATAGTAGGCAACGGCAAACGGAGGCTTTTCGGCGGTCATGGACGTGTTCGAAATGCAGCTCAAGAATTACCGGCTGGCGACGGCTGAGATCATCTATCACATGCCCGACCACCCCGAACTTCTGCAAAGCTTCATCTGGCAACACTATGACATTGCGCCCCAGTATCCCGAGTTGCGGCGCTTCCTGACATTCTGGGAAGAGAACATCGAAGGGCGCGTGCACTCGGTGAAGGTGGCCCGTCAGGAACTGGTGCGCCCCGGCGAGGCGCGCTTCGCGAGGGCCTACTTCCGGCTTCACTGACCCGGGCGTCGCGCCAGCCGAGCGTATGGCCTGCTAACGGCCTAGTCCGGCGGTATCAGCACCAGCTTGCCGGGCACCGACTTCTCCAGGAAGTCCTGCTGCGCTTGCACGATCTCGGCCAGCGGATAGCGCCGTGCGATCAAAGGGCGCACCACGCCGGCGTTGATGAGATCGACAAGCTCGGCGAACACCGTCTTCGGCGTGTAGGTGCAGCCATAAAGCGTCAGGTCGTTAAGATAGAGCGTTCGCAGATCCGCCTCGACGATCGGGCCCGCGATCGCGCCGGATACGGCATAGCGGCCACCCGGGGCCAGCGCCTCGATCACGGTCGGCCAACCGGGTCCGCCCACCAGATCGATGACCACCGTGAAATCACCCGCCGACGGCGTCGCGTCCCGGTCGAGCACCCGCGCCGCGCCCGCCGCGCGCACGGCCTCCTGCTTGGCGGCGCTGGCTATCCCCGTGACCTCCGCCCCGCGCAAGCTGGCGAGCGTCACCGCCGCCATTCCCACGCCGCCGGACGCGCCGGTCACCAAAATCCGGTCGCCGCTCGCGACGGCCGAGCGGCTGAGCAGGTTCAGCGCCGTGCCATAAGCGCAGGGCAGCACGCCGATCTCCTCGTCGGAGAGCGGCGAGGCGCTGACGTCGAAGAGCTGATCGGCCGGCACCACGCAGTACTGCGCGAAGGCCCCGTCATATTCCGAGCCGATGGCCTGAAAACAGGTGGGCCGCTCGGCCGTGGGGATCGGCTGGTTGGTGGCGCATGTCACCCGCGCGCCCACTGGCGGACTCTCAACGCCCTCGCCCAGCGCCACGACCCTGCCGCAGAGATCCCCGCCCTGGATGCGCGGAAAGGCGAGCGCTCCGCCCCAGCCGCCATCCTCGATCCCGGCGTCCTCCTCGAAGTCGTCCGTGGCCGCGGTCACGCTCTTGGAATACCAGCCGACCCGGGTGTTGATATCGGTGTTGTTCACGCCGGCGGCGGTCACGCGGACCAGGGCCTCGCCGGGACCGGCCCGGGGGACCGGCACGTCGTCGCGCACCTCGAGCTTGTCGAAGCCGCCGTGGCCCGTCAGCAGCACGGCGACCATGGTCTTGGGCAGGTCGGATGTCATGGCAATGTCTCCGGCGATGGAATGGCGGGACGCTTGAACGGGGCGCGGCGGAGGCACTGATCGACGCTATCAGAGTGGCCCTGCGAACGCGCGGCAAAAGCGGGCGCCGCCCGTGCCGGAGCATGAGAGCTCACGGGGCTTGGCGCGGGCCGGCGTCCGGCCTATTTTCGCTGCCGACAGAGTGTGCCCTCCCGCGCAGCGAAAGCCCGTCCGATGTCAGCGCCCACGCTTTTCCGCTCCCTTACCCATCCCGCCGCCCGAATCCGGGCGAACGACCGCGCCGTCGGACTGTGGCTCTACGCGGTGGCGGCAATGGTCTTCGCCATGGCGGTCATCGGCGCCATCACGCGGCTGACCGAATCCGGCCTTTCGATCATGGAATGGGCCCCGGTGAGCGGCGCGCTTCCGCCGCTGAGCGCCGCCGAGTGGGAACGCCTCTTCGAGCTCTACAAGACCACGCCGGAATACCAGCAGATCAACCGCGGCATGAGCATGGCGGAGTTTCGCGAGATTTTCTGGTGGGAATGGGTGCACCGGCTCTGGGGCCGGCTGATCGGCGTGGTGTTCCTGGTTCCCTTCCTCTGGTTCCTGATCCGCGGCAAGATCCGCCGCGGGCTGAGCCCGCATCTGGCGGGATTGTTTCTGCTGGGCGGCCTGCAGGGCGCCATGGGCTGGTACATGGTGGCGAGCGGCTTCGCCGAGCGCACCGACGTCAGCCAGTACAGGCTGGCCGTGCACCTGAGCATCGCGGTCGTAATCTACGCCTACCTGCTGCTGCTGGCGTGGCGGCTGCGCGACCCCGACCCGGAGGCGAGCCAGGATCCGGCGGCAGGCAGCCTGCGAACCGGGCTGACGGCACTGACGGCGCTGGCGGGCATCACCATCCTCTCCGGCGCCTTCGTCGCCGGCATCAACGCCGGACTGATCTACAACAGCTTCCCGCTGATGGGCGGCCGGCTGGTGCCCAGCGACTACGGCTTTCTCGAGCCGTTGTGGCTGAACGCCTTCGAGAACGTCGCCGCAGTGCAGTTCAACCATCGCCTGCTGGCCGTCGCGGCCGTTTTCGCCGCGCTGGCGCTGTGGTTGTGGTCGCTGCGCATGGACCTGTCCGAGCGGGCGCGCTGGGCGCTCGGTTTCATGGCGCTGATGGCGCTGGCGCAGCTTGGCCTCGGCATCGCCACCCTGCTGGCGGCCGTGCCCGTCTGGCTGGGCGCATTGCATCAGGCCGGCGCGCTTCTTCTGCTCGGGCTCGTGCTGCGCGCCCGCTACCTGCTGCGCCCCGAGGGCTGACTGAAGCCACGAACTGGCGCGCTTGCCGAAACAGCTACGCGCCTTGACGGCGGCCGCTCAGCCGCAGCCCGCTCCCTGCTGCTTTGGCGGGCAGGCGACGGAGCCGTAGGAGCAGAAGACGCAGCAGTCGCCTTCCTTCGGACGAAGCAGCCGCCCGCAGCCCTCGCATTCGTAGAAGAACTGGCAGGCGTCCACCGGCATCGTCTCGTCCTTGCGGTGGCCGCAGTGCGGGCAGGTGATGGTGGAAAGCCGTTCGATCAAGCTGGGTCAGCCTCTCTGCTTCAGCCACAGGGCATAGCCGGTGATCCCCAGGAACACCACAAGCATCGGCAGCAGCAGGTAATCCAGCCAGGCGGCGGCACTGGCAACGCCGACGGCGCCCAGAGCGATGACGAGGACCGGCGTGAAACAGCACACGGCCGTGACCCCGGCGCCAATGAGCCCGGTCTTCAGCAGCCTGTCCTTGCGTGATTTCAGGTCCGCCATGCACACACCTCTCGGCCGGCGGGAAGATTGGAGCGGGCGATGGGATTCGAACCCACGACACATGGCTTGGGAAGCCAATGCTCTACCCCTGAGCTACGCCCGCGTTGCGCTAATTTTATAGGTGAGCCCCCACCCCTTCGCAAGCCGGCGGACCGAGGAATGGACCCTTCGGCTCATCACACCCCCGCGAGGGCGCTTTGAGTTGACGCCGGAGCCTCTCACCCGAAATATGAGCCGCGGCTCAAGCAGCGGTCCCGAACACGCCGGCGCCCGCAGCAATAGGGAGAGGATGATGAAGCGGCTTTTCGCCTTCGCCGCGGCGGCGCTTGTCGTCGCCACCGGCGCCAACGCCCACGCGAGCGACTGGAGCGACACCCTGGCCGAAGCCGAAGGCCAAACGGTCTATTGGAACGCCTGGGGCGGCGACGACCGCATCAACGCCTACATCGACTGGACCGCCGAAAGGGTGGAGGAGCGCCACGGCGTGGAGGTCGTGCACGTCAAGCTGGGCGACACCGCCGAGGCGGTCTCGCGCGTGCTGGCGGAGAAGCAGGCCGGCCGCGAGGAGGGCGGCTCCGTCGACCTCATCTGGATCAACGGCGAGAATTTCGCCGCCATGAAGCGGCAAAATCTGCTGCACGGGCCATGGGTCGAGGACCTGCCGAACTTCGCCTACGTGGACGTCGACGGCAAGCCGACGACAACGGTCGACTTCACGGTGCCCACGGACGGGCTGGAGGCGCCCTGGGGCATGGCGCAGATGGTCTTCATGTACGAGACCGCCAACGTGCAGGACCCGCCGGGCAGCATGCACGACCTGCTGGCGTGGGCAAAGGCCAATCCCGGCCGCTTCACCTATCCGCAGCCGCCGGACTTCCTCGGAACCACCTTCCTGAAGCAGGCGCTGATCGAGCTGACGCCCGACGGCTCCGTGTTGCAGAAGCCGGTCGAGGAGGCGGATTTCGAGGCGGCGAGCGCGCCGCTCTGGCCCTATCTCGACGAACTGCATCCGGTGATGTGGCGCTCTGGCCGGGTGTTCCCGCAGAACGGCCCGGGCCAGCGCCGCCTGTTGGCCGACAACGAGATCGACTTCGCCGTCTCCTTCCACCCGGCCGAGGCTTCGGGCGCGATCGCCGACGGCGAGCTGCCGCCGACGATCCGCACCTTCGTGCTGGATGGCGGCACCATCGGAAATACCCATTTCGTGGCCATTCCCTATAACGCCAGCTCCAAGGCCGGCGCCAAGGTGCTGGCCAACTTCCTGATGTCGCCAGAAGCGCAGGCCCGCAAGCAGGACCCGGAGCATTGGGGCGACTTCACGGTGCTGGACGTGGCCGAGCTGCCGCCAGAGGCCAAACAGCGCTTTGCGGCCATCGACTATGGCGTCGCCACGTTGACACCGGAAGAACTGGGCCAGCCGCTTCTCGAGCCGCACCCCTCCTGGATGGAGCGTATCGAACTTGAGTGGGCTCGACGCTACGCAGCAGGCCAGTAGGCCCGGTCTTCTTCGACGCCTCGCGGCGCGCTTGCGTGCCCGCGCCAGTGCCGGAGCCGGCCTGGGATTCGCGCCCCGCCTGACGCTTCTGCTGCTCCTCGGGCCCGTGGCCGCCGGGCTGATCGGCACCGCCCTGCCCGCCTTTGGCTATCTGCCGGCGCTGGGCGGCGAAGGCTTCACGCTCGCACCCTGGCGGGCGTTTCTGGAGGCGCCGGGCGTATCCCGGGCCATCGTGATCTCCTTCACCACCGGCGTGTTGGCCAGCGCCGTCTCGCTCGCCATTGTCGTGCTGTTCTGCGCAGCCTGGCACGGCACGCGGGTGTTCTCGGCCCTGCAGAGGCTGCTCTCGCCATTGCTTTCTCTGCCGCATGCCACCGTCGCCTTCGGCCTGGCTTTTCTGATCGCGCCCAGCGGCTGGCTGATGCGTCTGGTCTCGCCCTGGGCCACGGGTCTGGAGCGGCCGCCCGATCTCATCGTGGTCAACGACCCGGCCGGCCTGGCGCTGGTTGCCGGCCTCGTGGTCAAGGAGGTGCCGTTCCTGCTGCTGATGACGCTGGCCGCGCTCGGCCAGGCAGAGGCGGCCGAGCGCCGCACGGTCGCGCGCAGCCTGGGCTACGGGCCGATGACGGCGTGGCTCAAGGGCGTGTTGCCCGTTGTCTACCCGCAGGTCCGCCTGCCGGTCTTCGCGGTGCTGGCCTTCAGCATGTCGGTGGTCGACGTGGCGCTCATTCTGGGCCCCAGCACGCCGCCCACGCTTGCCGTGCAGCTGGTCAAGTGGTTCCACGACCCGGACCTGGCCAGGCGCTTCGTCGCATCCGCGGGCGCGGTTGTGCAGTTGGGGCTCGTCGTCGCCGCCATAGCGCTGTGGTGGCTCGTGGAGCGCGCGGTGGCGCGCCTGGGCCGGCTGTGGATCGTCTCCGGCCGGCGCGGGCGCGGCGATCTGTGGCTGCGGCTGCTCGCCGCCGGTACGGTGGTGCTCAGCTTCGGCAGCGCGCTCTTCGGCCTTCTGGGAATGGCCGTGTGGTCGCTCGCCGGGTTCTGGCGCTATCCCGACGCCCTGCCCGGAAGCTGGACGCTGGCCAACTGGGCCCGCCACGCGGACGAGATCGCCACGCCGGCGGTCAATACCCTGACGATCGGGCTTGCGGCAGCCGCCGTGGCGGCGGTGCTCGCCGTGGCCTGCCTGGAACACGAGGCGCAGAGCGGCCGGCGCGCCGGCGCGCGTGCCCTCTGGCTGCTTTATCTGCCGCTTCTCATCCCGCAGATCGCTTTCCTGTTCGGCGCGCAGGTGCTGCTGGTCACGTTGCGGCTGGACGGCTGGTGGCTGGCGGTCGCCTGGAGCCATCTGGTTTTCGTCCTGCCGTATGTCTTCCTCTCCCTCTCGGATCCGTACCGCAGCTGGGACGACCGCTACGCCCGCAGCGCGCGCTGCCTCGGTGCCTCGTGGTGGCGGATGTTCTGGCGCGTCAAACTGCCGATGCTGCTGCGCCCCATCCTGATCGCCGCGGCGGTCGGCTTTGCGGTGAGCGCCGGGCTTTACCTGCCGACGCTTTTCGCCGGCGCGGGACGAACGCCGACGCTTCTCACCGAGGCCATCAGCCTGTCCGCCGGCGGCGACCGGCGGATCATCGGCATTTACGCCATCCTGCAACTGGTGACGCCGTTTATCGCCTTCGCGCTTGCGCTGATAACGCCGGCCTTCGTCTATCGCCACCGCCGCGGCATGCAGGTGACGCGATGACCGGCGGGGCGGAGGTCAGCAACGGCGCCGGCGGCGCGCCGGTTCTCGGCCTCCGTGAGGTGACGGTTCGGCTGGGCAGCAGGGTCCTGATCGACCGCTTGAGCCTCGACCTCGCGCCGGGAGAGACGGCGACGGTCATGGGCCCCAGCGGCTGCGGGAAGTCCAGCCTTCTGGCATACATCTGCGGCTCGCTCGACCCGGCTTTTTCCGCCCAAGGCGCCGTCTATGTCGAGGGCCGCGAGATCACCCGGCTATCGCCGGAGGACCGGCGGGTCGGCATCCTGTTCCAGGACGATCTGCTTTTTCCGCACATGAGCGTGGCAGAAAATCTTGCCTTCGCGATTCCGCCCGGGCTGAGCCGGTCCGAGCGCCGCGCGCTTATCGCCGCGGCCCTTGCCGATGCCGGGCTGGAGGGTCTGGGAGAGCGCGACACGGCCACGCTTTCCGGTGGCCAGCGCGCCCGCGCGGCGCTGATGCGCACCCTGCTCGCCCGACCCGCGGTATTGCTTCTGGACGAACCTTTTTCGAAGCTGGACGTTGATCTTCGCACGCGTTTTCGTGAGTTCGTTTTCGATCATGCGCGCCAGGAAGGCCTTCCCGTCCTCATGGTCACACACGACCCCACAGATGCTCGGCACGCCGATGGCCGGATCATCGAAATTGGGGCGGTAAAACAAACTCCCGAATAGCGCGCGAAGTGGGCGAATACGCATGCAGCATGTGTAGAATAAAGGAATTTATTGTAATCGCTTGAAAATGCACGTTTGGCTTGAGTTACGGGACTTGACAGGAAAATACATGTCCAATACAGGATTTCCGTTCTATACTTAAGGGGCGTAAATCCTTACTGCGACCCGGGGCGGGTTAAACAAGATCGACTGAAACCGTTCCGATGATGGGACGGTGTTGTAAACTGATAGAAAGGGATAGGGGAGCTTTCATGAAACTAATGAAGTTTCTAAGCGCGGTAGCCGGCCTCGCTTTTCTCGCCGGTTGTACGGCGACGGAAGTGGACCAGCTCCGCATGGCCGAGCCGAAGGGCTCTGCTTTCACCAAGGCGCTGGCTGACGAATATAGTCAGATCGCGACCTTCGAAGCCGACGAAATGTACGACTGGATCGACGCCACCTACTTCGCCCGCAAGGGGCTGAGGGCGGCGGACGGCGAAGTCGTTCTTCCCGAGGCGGTGGAGAACTGGAACCTGACCGACCGTCACGCGAAGGAGCTCTCCGCGGCGCGGGCGCGCCTGATGACCCAGCTCGAGGGTGGCGCGCGCACGTCCAATCCCCAGGAGGCCGCCCACGCACAGGGCCGCTTCGACTGCTGGATTGAGCAACAGGAAGAGAACCACCAGCCGGATCACATCGCTGCCTGCCGCGACGCCTTCATCGCAGCGATGAAGAATCTCGAGCAGGTGATGGAGCCGGCCCCCGAGCCGACACCGGAGCCCATGGAGCCGGTTGAGTTCGTGGTCTACTTCGGCTTCGACAAGGACAACCTGACGGCCGAGGCCAGGAGCGTGCTTGACCGCGCCGTGGCCGAAGGCGGCATGGACGCCGAATACTCCGTCACCGGCCACGCCGACCGCGCCGGTCCCGAGGACTATAACCTCGGCCTGTCGCTGCGGCGTGCCAACTCGGTGCGCGAGTACCTGGTCGGCAAGGGTGTTCCGAAGAACAACCTGAGCCTTGCCGGACGCGGCGAGTCGGAGCCTGCGGTTCCGACGGCGGACGGCGTGGCTGAGCAGGCCAACCGCCGCGTGGAGATCGTGATCCAGTAACCACTGGCACGACCACCGGCAAAAGCCGAGACTGCAACGGCGCCGCGCACCCCGCGCGGCGCCGTTCGTTTTTCGGATGTTCCATCAAGCTCCCGCCGGCCCGCTCGTCGCCAGCGGCGCGCCGAGGCGGGCCCGGAACTTGCCCATTGCGGATAAAGAACCCATTTTGATGGCGAGGCTTGCGCGCCGGCGCGCAGCCTTCGTGTAAGCACGAACGCGAGCCGCTGCGGGAATTTCAAAGGCGGGTCAGGAGCGTCGATGTACAGTGCGACAACCCATTCGGTGACCGTCACCGTCAAGCCGATCTATCTCGAAGAGCAGTCGCAGCCTGCTGACAATCACTACGTCTGGGCCTACCGCGTGAACATCCGCAACGACGGCGCGGAAACCTTGCAGCTTTTGAACCGTTACTGGCAGATCACCGATGCCGAGGGCCGGGTGCAGGAAGTCCGCGGCGCCGGTGTCGTCGGCGAGCAGCCGACGCTCGCGCCCGGGGAAAGCTACGAGTACACGAGCGGGACCCCGCTATCCACGCCCTCGGGGATCATGCGCGGCAGCTACGAGATGGAAACGAAGGCCGGGGACCGCCTGGAGGTTACGATTCCGGCGTTTTCCCTGGACAGTCCCCATCAACCAGTGCAGTTGAACTAGAATGGTTCGCCCTCCGTCGATCCGTGGACGGGTCGCCGGCGTATACATTGCGTTTGGTTTGCATGCATCGGCACAAGGATGATCACCGTGGCTTCCAATCAAACCATCACCCGCCTCGAAGACCCGAAGAAGGGCGACAGGCCCAGCCGCGAGGAGACAGAGGAAGCGGTGCGCACGCTGCTGCGCTGGGCCGGAGACGACCCGGCGCGCGAAGGCCTGAGCGGCACGCCACAGCGCGTCGTGCGCGCCTACGAAGACTTCTTCTCCGGCTACGATGTCGATCCGAAAGAGCTGCTGCAGCGGACCTTCGAGGAGGTCGACGGCTACGACGAGGTGGTGCTGCTGCGCGATATTCGCTTCGAATCGCATTGCGAGCACCACATGGCGCCGATCATCGGCAAGGCGCATGTCGCCTATCTGCCAAAAATGCGCGTCATCGGCATCAGCAAGCTGGCGCGCGTCGTCGACGCCTACGCCCGCCGGCTGCAGATCCAGGAGAAAATGACGGCGCAAATCGCCAACGTGATCAACGAGGTGCTGGAGCCGAAAGGCGTGGCCGTCGTGATCGAAGCCGCGCACCAATGCATGACGACGCGCGGCGTGCACAAGCCGGGCGTCACCATGGTGACCAGCCGCATGCTGGGGGCCTTCCGGCGCGACGAACGCACCCGGCGCGAGCTTCTCGCCCTGATCGGAAACGTGGGTGGCGGCGACCTGCACAACGTCTAGACGTCTTTCTGCCGGCCTGCTTGCTGCGGAGGTCTGGCCCAAATGTCTGGTTGCAGGCGCGCCAACGGCACCGTTTAATGCGCGCTGACAGATGA
>JAWVYK010000077.1:0-10989 GCA_033722755.1 Rhodovibrionaceae bacterium
GATCTGCATCCAGGGAAGCCGTTTGCGCACCGCGAACAGCGGACTGGAGAGGGCGCGCTCGTCCTTGCTCGCGCCAACCATGGTCTGAATGTCGGCCGTCGTGTCCTCGTGCGCTGCCTGCACCAGCTGGTCATAGGCGATGATGCCAAGGAGGCCGCCATCGATGTCCACCACGGGAAGATCCGCAATTCGTTCGCGGTCCAGCAAAGTCACCACTTCCTCGATCGGTGACAGCGGCTCAACCACGGCCGTGACGCGGCGCGCAAGCGTGGCCAGGGCGCTGTCCGGCGAGGCGGTGGCCAAATCCTCAATCTGCACCAGGGACTGCAGGCGGTTGGCATCGTCGACGAGGAAAAGGCTCCGCGATACCCGGTCCGGGTTTCTGCGCAGAATGTCGAGGGCGCCTGCCGCCGTGACGGAGCTGCGAAAAGCGATCACCCGCGTATCCATCAGATGCCCGGCCGTGTCCGGCGGATACGCCATCAGTTCATTCAGTTCGCCCCGTATGTGTGGGTCGAGCAGGCCGAGACAGCGTTCTCGTTCCGCCTCATCGAGCGCGCCAAGCAGTCTGAGAGCTTCCATCGGCCGCAATTCGGAGAGCAAGTTTCGGACAAGGTCGTCCGGCATCCTGCTCAGCAGCTCGACAGCGACGTTTGGGACGAGCCTGCGCCAGACTGGAGCCAGCACCTGAGCCGGTTGATCCATGATCGATTCCGCCGCTTCGTCAGGCGGCATCTGCTCGATCAGTTGCGCCGCTTCCTCGGGATAATCGAGCAGATAACGGCGGTTCAGTTCTTCAACGACTCGTCCCGCGTGAGTGGCCACGCCTCGCCTCCTCGGGTGCTGGGCTGTGTGTCATCGCCGCGGATTGGGTCGAAAGCCGGATGAGCTCCGCGGATGTGGTCAGATAGGCCGCCATCATGTGCAGCAAGAAGGACCTCGGTCCGAGCCGCCGGCCTGCGGCGTCCTGGCCGGAGCCCAGCGCCTGAAAAAGAGCCTCGCGGGATAATCCGCCCAGAACCACCCCTTTGCGGTTGACCACAGGCAACACGGCATATTTGACCCAGCCGGGACTCTCGGCGGCGCGCATAAGCGTGGCGTAGTTCGACAAAGGCTCAACGCTCTGATCGACGAGCGAATGAAGCGGGGAGTCGTCCGCAGCGCGCAATATCCAAAGCACGTTCACCAGGCCGGAAAACCTGCCGGAGGCATCGATCACGAACAGATAGGGCTCGCTTTCATTGTCTGGCCGCTTGAGGAATTCCAGCGCATCGCGTGCTTTCGTGGTCTCCGGGAAAGCCGGGGTCGAGTGGTCCATATATGCGCCGACGCTGTCTGCCGGATACGTCAGCGACCTTCGTAAAGCTCGGGCCAGATTTCCAGGAAGTTCGCCGAAAAGCGCCTCGCGCCGGCTGTCCTGAACAATCCGCAACAGGCTGACGGCGTTTTGATGCGGCAAATGCCGCACGATGTTGGCGGCACGGCTCGCACTCAAATGATCCAGGCAGCGCGCCGCGGCCAGGGGCAGCATATAGCCGAGCGTGGGCGCCGAAATACGTCCGGGAACGTCCTCCAGGAATGCGGCCGCGTCCTCGGCCCCGGTTCTGTCCAGAACCAGGGCCGCAGAGCGCGGTTGGCGCTCAAGAAAGCTCAAGGTGAGAAGCGGCGTTTCACTCATCGTCGCCCTCTGGAATCAGAACGACCGTGGTCTCTTCGTTGAAGGCGCGCGCGGGAATGCTGGCGCGCCCGTCGCGGGTCGCGAGCACGATGCTCGTCGCGGTTATTTCGAGGACTTCGCCTTCACGCTCGCCGATCCGGGCGCGCTGTCCGGGCTTCAAATGATCCTGCACATAATGTGCGCCGATCAGGTTGCTCACAAAGCTTTGTGCGCCCAATCCGAAGGCCAGCGATAACGCCGCCAGACCCGCGCCCAGGATGATCGCGGTGACCGTCACCAGGAAGCTGACGTCCAGGCCGATCTGCTCGGCGCCGATGATCACGGCGGCGATGAGGGTGATGCCCTGGGCCACGGTACCGAGAAAATGGCTGTGCGCGATCCCGGCGGTGGCTGCCGTGGCGGATACCACATCGCGCATGAAAGCGCTTATCAGGTAGCCGACAAAGACAATCAGGCCGCCAGCCAGCAGTGTCGGAATATAGGCGATGATCCGGTCCAGCCAGCTGGAAAACGTTTCCAGCCGGGCCGCTTCGGTGGCCGCCGTGACGAAGGCGAGCATGATGATCCAGAAGACCACTTGGCCGATCACCGCCAGACTGCGCGCCGACAGCCTGAAGCGCGCCAGACCTCTGACCCTTAGGTAGCGGTCGGCCACCCTGTTCAGGCCATCGCCCAGTTTGGTGACCAGCCGCTTGACCAGGCTGGCGGCGATCCAGCCGACCAGCAACAGGAGGACTGCGCCGAACAAGCTGGGCAAGTAAGCGACGATCTGGTCCAGTGCCCTGGAGAGCGCGCCGCCGAATTCTGAAAACCAGCCGGAAATTTCGTCCATGGAACGCCCTTTGGAACCGACCTCGGCATCCGCCAACGTGACCGCCGGGGCCGAATCCCGAACAAGCCCGGCGTTCGAATGATCATAGGGCACGAAACGCCTTTGTCACCTCAAGCACCGAGGTAAGGCTGACATTGCCCTCCTAGGCAGCCTGGCCGCCGTAGCGCACCTCCATGAGATAGAGCCCCTCGGCCGGCGCCGTCGGTCCCGCCGCCGCCCGGTCCCGCGCGGCCAACGCGGCGGCGACGTCGCCGGCGCTCCATTTGCCTTCGCCCACCAGCTTCAGCGTTCCCACCATGTTGCGCACTTGATGGTGCAGGAAGGACCGCGCGTCCGCGGCGATATCAACTCTCTGCCCGTTGGCCACGACGTCCAGGCGATCGAGCGTCTTGATCGCACTGGCCGCCTGGCATTCGGCGGCGCGAAACGAGGTGAAATCGTGATGGCCGACCAGTTCCTGCGCGGCCGCGTGCATGGCGCGGGCATCCAGGGGCTGTGGCACGAACCACGCGCGTCCCCTGTCCAGGGCCAGCGGCGCACGACGGTTGACGATGCGGTAGAGATAACGCCGCCCGGTGGCGGAGAAGCGGGCATGAAAGTCGTCCGAAACCGCTTCGGCCGCGAGCACGGACACCGGCAGCGGCTTCAAATGGAAATTGAGGCCGTCACGCACCTTGTCCGCCGGCGGCGCCTTTGCAATGTCGACATGCGCCGCCTGTCCGGCCGCGTGCACGCCGGTATCCGTCCTGCCGGCGCCGTGCACGGTGGTCTGCTCCTGGCAGAAGGCCGCGACCGCGTCCTCCAGCGCCTCCTGCACCGAAGGCCCGTTGGCCTGGCGCTGCCAGCCGACGAAGGGCGCGCCGTCGTATTCGATGATGAGCTTGTAGCGGGCCATGGCCCCGGCTTTAGGTCAGGACCTCGCCGGGCGCAAGCGCGAAACCGCGCAGGAAGGCCGCGCCGTCGGCCGGCGCCTTTCCGGCCCTTTGCACCCGCTCGAGCCTCAATGCGTCCCTTCCGCAGGCCACGGTAAAGCTTTCGTCCACCAACGTTCCCGGCGCGGCGCGCGGGCCCGCCACCACGCTGGCGGCAAGCACCTTGATGCGCTCGCCGCCGGTCTCGAACCAGGCGCCCGGCCAGGGCGTCAAGGCGCGCACGCGCCGCTCCAGATCTTCGGCGGACTGCGACCAGTCGAGGCGGCCTTCGCTGCGCTCCAGTTTCGCGGCATAGGTCGCGCCTTCCTCGGTTTGCGGGCTAGGCGCGAGCCGGCCGGCATCCAGCCCGTCCAAGGCCTCGACAATCAGCCGGGCGCCAAGCTCCGCCAGCTTGTCATGCAGGTCCTGCGCTGTCGTCTCTGCGGTGATGCGCACGCGTTCCTGCAGCAGCACCGGTCCGGTATCGAGGCCCGCGTCCATCTGCATGATGCTCACGCCGGTCTCGTCGTCGCCGGCCAGGATGGCGCGCTGGATCGGCGCCGCTCCCCGCCAGCGCGGCAGCAGCGAGGCATGCACGTTGAGACAGCCGAGCCGCGGGGCTTCCAGAATCGGCTGCGGCAGCAGCAGGCCATAGGCGACGACGACCGCCGCGTCGAGCTGCAAACCGGTGAACGCCCGGATTTCCTCCGGGTCCTTCAGGGACCTGGGAGTGCGCACCGGCCAGCCCTCGCTGTCGGCCAGGCCATGCACGGGGCCCGGCCTTTCGCGGTGGCCCCGTCCGGCCGGGCGTGGCGGCTGGCTGTAGACGCAGACGATCTCGTGCCCCGCCGCGGCAAGGGCCTTCAGGCAGGGCACGGCGAAGTCCGGCGTTCCCATGAAGGCAAGGCGCAGGCGGCTCATGGGCGCTCTCCCAAGGCGGTCGGCTTGCCTGAATGGGCGCTTCGGATCAGGCGGAAACGGCGGGCTGCGGCTCGCGGCTGGCCTTCTTGGCCTCTTCTTTCTTCGCCTTCAGAAGCTTGCGCAGGATCATGTTGCGCTTCAGCGCCGACAGGTGGTCGACGAAGAGAATGCCATCGAGGTGGTCGATCTCGTGCTGGATGCAGGTCGCCAGCAGACCTTCGCACTCCAGCTCGCGGATTTCGTTCTCGTGGTCGAGGTAGCGCACCCGGATGGCGCGCGGACGCACGACTTCCGCGTAATGCTCGGGCAGGGAGAGGCAGCCTTCCTCATAGCTCTGATCGTCGTCGGACACCCAGACCAGCTCGGGATTGCCCATCCGCAGGGGATTGGGCTCCTCTTCCTCGCGCGCCACATCGACGACGAGCACGCGCTTGGAGACACCGACCTGCGGGGCGGCAAGGCCGATGCCTGGTGCGGCATACATGGTCTCCAGCATGTCGTCCATCAGCCGGCGGATTTCGCCGTCAACCCGCTCCACGGGCTTGGCCTTCTTTTTCAAGACCGGATCGGGCGCGGTGATGATGGGCAAAAGAGCCATGAATTTTCACCCTCGTGTGGTTTTGCGGTGCGCGGCAGTGCCGATCGTTCGAGGCGCCCGCCTGCCACGTTTACCTATGACTGCGGCGTAGGCCGGTCAAGGGCGCAAACCGCCCTCCGCCGCCGATAGTCGAGGCTTTGGCGCGCAGAGGCCGTCGTAAATTGCCACAATTTTAGCATACCCACAGGGCCTTTTATTCAAGGTATTATTGCATACATCTTTGCTGCCAAGGCAGGGATCACCCTCTGTTGTCGAGGAGGCTGCGATGTTCGCGAAACTGAAATCCGCCGTTGCAATGGCGCTCTCGCTGATGATCGCGATGCCGGCGGTTGCGACCGGCGCGCTGGCCCAGGGCGCAATGGCCGGTCATCTGAGCCACGCCGCGGCGAACGGGAATCCGCTGCTCTGGCAAGCCAAGGGTCCGCCGCCCTGGGCGCCGGCCCACGGTTACCGACGCAAGCACGGGCACCACCATCATTACTACGGCCACGGCTACGACGGCCCCCTGCCGCTCGACTTCGACCTCGGACGCTGTAACCGAGAGGCCATTGGCCGCATTCTGGGCGGCGGCGCCGGGGCCGCCATCGGGTCGACCATCGGCGACGGCCGCGGGCGGCTGGTCGCCATCGCTACGGGCGCCATCTTCGGCACGTTGCTGGGCGGCACGATCGGACGCCAAATGGACGAAGCCGACCGCTACTGCATGGGCACTGTCTTCGAGCACGCCTCGGATGGCGAGCGGATCGTCTGGGACGAGCCGCGCCGTGAGGCCCGCTATGCGGTGACCCCGCGCGAGACCTACCAGACCGAAAGCGGCCGCTATTGCCGCGAATATCAGGCAGAGGCCTGGGTTGGCGGCCGCAAGGTCGACACCTATGGGACGGCCTGCCGACAGCCCGATGGCGCCTGGCAGATCGTGAACTGACGGCGAGCGCAGCCTCACCGATCGGCGGAAGGCGGGAATGCCTTCCGCCGACTCGGCATTTCCGTGTTAGATTTCCTGCGTCAGACAAGAACGAATCGGGAAAATCCGGCCCGGTTCGGCGCGCACGGATGAAGCCCCATGCAGGACATCACGCTTAGCCCAGACACCCTGCTTCTCGCCGCTGCGGCCCTCGTCGTCCTGCTGCTCCTGAGCGTGGTCCTGGCGGTGGTCATCGCACGCGGACGCAGCCGCAAGGACGCCGCCGCGGAGGCGGCCGAGCAGAGCCGCATCGCCATGGAACTGGACAGCCGTCTGAAGCACCTGGCCGAAAGCCAGTCGACGGCGCAGGCGCAGATGGCGGAATCACTGCGTGCGCAGGAACGCCAGCTTGCCGAGATGGTCGAAAAGCGGCTGAGCGATTTCGGCCAGAAGGTCGGCGACAAGCTGAACCAAACCTCCACCGACCAGCAGAAGACGCTGACCGACCTGCGCGAGCGCCTGGCCGTCATAGACACCGCGCAGAAGAACATCACAGAGCTCTCGACCCAGGTGGTGAGCCTACAGGACGTGCTGGCCAACAAGCAGGCGCGCGGCGCCTTCGGCGAGGTGCAGCTGCACGACCTGGTGACCGCCGTCCTGCCGCCGTCGGCCTACGGCTTTCAGGAGACGCTGTCCGGCGGCCAGCGCGCCGACTGCCTGTTGAAGCTGCCCAATCCGCCGGGCTCCATCGCCATCGACGCCAAGTTCCCGCTGGAGAGCTATCAGCAGCTGCGCGACGCCCAGGACGAGGCCGCGCGCGTGCAGGCCGGACGGCTGTTCTCGCAGGCGGTGCGCAAGCACGTCTCGGACATCGCGGAGAAATACATCGTGCCCGGCGAGACGGCGGAATCGGCGCTGATGTTCCTGCCCTCCGAAGCGGTCTATGCGGAGCTCCACGCCAACTTCCGCAACGTGGTGGAGGAAAGCTTCCGCAGGCGCGTGTGGATCGTCTCGCCGACCACGCTGATGGCCACCCTGAACACCGTGCGCGCGGTTCTGAAGGACGTGCGCATGCGCGAGCAGGCCGGCGTCATCCAGAAGGAAGTGGGCGTCTTGATGGAAGACGTCGGGCGCCTGGACGAGCGGGTGCAGAAGCTGCAGCGCCACTTCGACCAGGCGACCGAAGACGTGCGGCAGATCCGCATTTCCACGGAAAAGATCGGCAAGCGCGGCGAAAAGATCGAGGAGCTGGAGTTCGACGAAGAGCAGGAGGCCGAGCCGCTCGATCCGGCCCCGCAGCGCCTGGGCGGCGCCGGCCGGAGCTGAACGAGGCGCCGCCTGTTGCGCGCCTGCCTTCCCCGGACGGCGTCGCTGCGTTAGGCTCTGCGGCAACGCCAAAAGCCTGGGGCGACCGCCCCGGGCGCAAGTCACCAGACATAAGGACCGAGGGAGTACGCGCCAATGAACGAAGACGTCTTTAACATGGAACTGCGCAAGTTCCTCAAGAAGGTCGGCGTGACCTCGCAGCGGGAGATCGAGCAGGCCGTGCGCGACGCGATCGAGAACGGCACGCTGAAAGGCGACGAGACGCTGAAGGTCAAGGCGCACCTCACGATCGAGGGGTTGGACCTCGCCCACGACATCGACGGCACGATCTCGCTGAAATAGCCTTCCGGCTTAGTCCGTCGCCGGATAGCGCGGCGGCAGGGGCTTGTCCTCGTCTTCCAAGACCCGGCGCAGGCGGCCCGGATAGTCTGTGATGATGCCGTCGACGCCAAGCTCGATCAGCGAGGCCATATCGGCCGGGTCGTTGACCGTCCAGACGACGACCCGCAGGCCGAGCCGGTGGGCTTCGTGGAGTTCGGCCGGGCGCAGGTCGCGGTAGTAGGGCGACCACACGGCTCCGCCGGCTTGCACGATCGCCCGCGGCACGGAACCGTCAAAGGCGTCGATGTCGAGGCCGGCGGTCCAGGGCGACGCGCCGGGGCGCCCGCGCTGCACGTTGTTCAGCCAGGACCGCTCGGCAGTCAGATAGACGGTCGGAATGTCCGCCTCGCTCTCCTCGACAAGCTCGAGGCTGCGCCAGTCGAACGATTGTATCGTGGTGCGCTGGCCTATCCCCTTTCGCTCTAGGAGCGCGAGCAAGGCGCGCACCATCTTTGCCGGGTCCGCCGATGCCGGATCGCCGGGTGCGATCTTGGTCTCGAGGTTGTAGAGGATCTCGCCCCCGCTCAGCCGCTCCGCCAGATCGACCGTCTCGTCGAGCGTCGGCACCCTCACCGACTCGAGCCCGGCTTGCTCTGGAAAGCGCTGCGCCGTTCGGCTCTCTGGTCGTGCGCTGCCGACGTCATAGGATTGCAGGTCCTTCAGGGTCATCTCGCGGATTGGCGGACCGGGCGCATCCAGCCAAGCGCCATCGCGCGCACGCGTGCGTTCGGTGGAAAGACGCGGATCGTGATGCACGACCAAATAGCCGTCGGCGGTCAGCTGCAAGTCCAGTTCCAGCGTGGTCACGCCCGCCGCCAGGGCGGCTTCGATGGCCGGAAGCGTGTTCTCGGGATAGCGCCCGCGATAGCCGCGATGCGCCTGCAGATCGAAGGCGGGCGGCCGGTAGCCCGCCGGGTCGGGCTGCGGCGGAGTCTGCAGGAATGGCAAAGCCCCGAGCCCAAGAAGCATCAGCGTTGCGATCAGCAAGCCCTGCGAGCTTCGCGACATGCCGCGGATGAGTGCCAAGCGTCTCGCCCTGTTCAGTGGCCGGACCGACGCGCGGGGCGCGCCGCACGAGCCGGCATCCTGCCCCAGCTAGCGTGCCGGTTGCCAGCCCCGCATCGGCGAGCGCGCTTGCAAAGCGCGGCAAAAGGCGCGCTACAGTGCGGCTTCGCACGGTAGAACGGCAGCAAACGGCAAGACCATATGCACATCGAGCAGATACGCACCTTTCTCGAGGTCGCCAACACCGGCAACTTCCACCGCGCGGCGCAGAACCTCAACGTCACGCAGTCGACAGTGAGCGCGCGCATCCGCCAACTGGAAGACAGCCTGGGCGAACCGCTTTTCCTGCGCAGTCACGCGGGCGTGCAGTTGAGCGCGGCGGGCCAGCGGTTCCGACGGTTTGCGCTCAATATGCAGCGGCTCTGGCGGCGCGCGGAGCAGGAGGTGGCGCTGCCCCGCGGCTACCGCGGACGTATCGGCCTCGGCTCGCAGGTCAGCCTCTGGGACCGCCTGATCCTGCGCTGGATACCGTGGATGCGCGATAGCTGCCCGGATGTGGCGATCCGCGTCGAAGCCGACTACTCCACCAGCCTGATGCGCCAGGTCGCCGACGGGGTGCTCGATATCGCCGTCCTCTATCAGCCGCGGCGCACGCCGGGCCTCGTCAGCGAGCAGTTGATCAACGAGACGCTGGTGATGGTTTCCACGCGCCAGGACGTGGGCGCGGAAGACTGGCGCCAGGACTATGTGCTCGTGGACTGGGGCCGGGATTTCCGGATTACCCATGGCGAGCTGTTCCCCGATGTCGGCACGCCGCCGGTTTCCGTCGGACTGGGGGCGCTCGGCCTGCAATACGTCCTGGAAAACGGCGGCAGCGCCTACTTTCCCATCCGCGTGGTCCGGCCTCTGCTGGCACAGGATCGCCTGACGCGCGTGCCGCAAGCCCCGACCATGCGCCGGCCGGCCTACATCGTCTACGCCGAGGAGACCGGGAACCGGGAGCTTGTGGACACCGCACTGGAGGGGCTGCGGCAAATCGCGATTCAAGGCGAGTCGGAGGACCGGCCGCACGCCGGCGATTGAAACGGCAGACAATTTTTGAGGTGATCGGTATTTCCGATCAACCTGGCCAAATTATTTCGCTTTTCAAATACCCTCATGCGCTTACCTTGATGGGCAAGAGACAAAACCAACCGACTTGCCGAAAGGATGCACACCATGTTCAAAACCAAAGTCTTCGATGCGCTTGGCACCGTCGATCCGACCATTCCGGGCCTTAGCGCGCGCGACCTTTCGCATCATGCGATCGACCACGCCGATCGGTCCGAGGCACACGGCTCCGCCGAACGGCACCGGGCCCATATGATGCGCCACGACCTGATGCGGATGGACCGCGAGTTGCTGCGGGACATCGGACTGGAGCGCGACGCCGCCTGAGCCAACAACCGCCGCCCGGACCCCGGACGGCGGTTTGCGTTTCACCCGAGTTCCACGCACCAATGTAGATTGCCGCCTCCGCCATGTCCTCGGTCATCCAGAGCGTCCGCAGCACGGTTTTCAGCGATCCGCAGCAGCGCGGCATCGTTCTGATGGCGATGGCGGTCTTCGTCTTCAGCATCTATACCGCTCTGACGAAATACCTGGCCGCGGATTTCTCGCCGCTACAGATCCAGTTCTTCCGCGGCGTCTTCGGCCTGATCCCGCTGCTGATCGTCGCCCGCCTGCGCCACGAGCCGCTGCGTTTCTGCAGCCAGCGCCCATGGCTGCAGGTCCTTCGCGCGGTGCTCGGCATCAGCTCGACCGCGCTCTTCGTTCTGGCCTACCGGCAGATGCCGCTGGCCGACGCGGTCACCATCGGCTACGCGGCCCCGATCTTCGTGACCGCGCTGTCGGTGCCGCTGCTGAGCGAAAAGGTGGGCCTGCACCGCTGGAGCGCGGTTGTCGTCGGTTTCATCGGCGTTCTGATCGTGGCGCAGCCGGGCGCTGGCATGGCAAGCGAGGGCGCCTTGCTCGCGATCAGCGGCACCGTCCTCTATGCGTTGATGATCCTGGCCACGCGGCGCCTGGGAGGCAGCGACAGCGTGCTGACCACGATGCTCTATTCCACGGTGCTCTACATCGCCATAACCGCGCCGGCCATGCCGTTCCTCTGGGTTGCGCCGAATGCGGGCGAATTCCTCGCCTTCGCGATGATCGGAATGATTGCGGGTCTCGGCATGTTCCTCTTCGTCGAGGCCTATCGCCTCGCCCCCGCGGCCACGGTGGCGCCCTTCGATTATACGGCGATGGGCTGGGCCGCGCTGTTCGGCTACGTCATCTGGGCGGAGGTGCCGAGCCCGACCACCGTGCTGGGCATCGCCGTCATCGCGGCGGCCGGCCTCTACATCGTCCATCGCGAGCGCGTGCGCGGCAGCGGCGCAGCGTCGCGAACCC
>JAWVYK010000078.1:0-10907 GCA_033722755.1 Rhodovibrionaceae bacterium
CACGTTGCCGAAACCCTCCCAGCCAGAGGAAAGAACGAAAACCGCGGCATGGCGCATGTAGGCATAGGGATTGGCGGCAAATCCGGGCAGGTCGACGCGCTCCGCCACGGCCAGCTCCTGCGCCTGGCGCAACAGGGCGCCTCGGCTTGCTTCGTCCTTGCCTTTACCCAGAATGATCAGCCGCAGATCCCGATCCTCCGCCAGCAGTGCGAAAGCCCGGATCAGCGTGGGAAAGTCCTTCTGTGCGCTCAGGCGCCCGGCCCCCAGGATCACCGGCGGTCCGGACTGCGCAAGCCAGGCATGCTCGGGCGGCTGCTCGGCCATCGTCGCAATCTCCGGCGTCACCGCCGGATTGTAGACCGTCTGGATGCTCTCGCGCCGCAGGCCGGCCCGCCGCGCCAGATCGTCGGCCACGCCGTCGGAAACGGCTGTCACCACGTCGGCCTTCGGATAGGCCCGCCGGGCGATCCAGCGCGCAAATGGCTTGTTTTTGGCCTCGATGGAAAGCTGGGCGTGGTGGGAAACGACAAGCCGGCACGCGTGCCGCGCGCGGGCCCGCGCCCGCACCGCGATGAAGTTGACGTAGTTCCCGCCCGAGAGCATCGCCACCGGCCGTGCCTCGTCGATATAGGCGGCGAGTGCGGGCGCCGCCGCCAGCACGCGATGCCGGTTCTTGCGCAGGCGTTGTCGCCACGATGCCGCAGGTTGCCGCGATTCCAGGTCCACGATGCGGGCGCCCTCCGGCACGTCGGCACGTGCCGGGCCCTCGTCACGCACGACCACCAGGTCGACCGCGTGCCCGGCCGCCAGGAACTCCCGCGCCAGGGCGAGCATGACGCGTGGAACGCCGCCGGCCCCGAACCCGGAAAAGACCAGGGCGATGGGCGCGGCGTTCATCGGCCCGCCTCCGCCCCGAGGAGACGCTCGAAGAGCGCCAGATAGGCATCCGCCGAGGCGCCCACCGAGAATTCCGCGGCCCGTTTTTTCCGATCCTCCGGATCGCCGGGGTCGTCCAAGGATTCGGCGATTGCCGCGGACATGGCCTCGGCGTCGCCCACGGGCACCAGGCGTCCGTAGCGTCCGCTTTCCAGGATCTCGGCCGGACCGCTGGGACAGTCGGTGGCGACGACCGGCGCACCACAGGCCATCGCCTCGACCAGCACGTTGCCGAAACCCTCCCAGGCCGAAGAAAGCACGAAAACGCCCGCGCGCGCCATATAGGCATAGGGGTTGTCGACGAAACCCGGCAGGCGCAGATCGTCGGCAACGCCGAGCTCGGCGGCCAGCGCCTTCAGGTGCGGCTCTTCACCGCCCTCGCCCAGGATGACAAGGCGTGCTTCGCGCTCCTTGCGCAAGCTGGCGAAGGCCCGCAGCAGCGTCTCAAAGTCCTTCTGCGGCTTCAGCTTGCCGGCGCCGAGGACGACCGGCGGGCCGGCATCGTCGAGCCAGGCATCGCCCGTGGCCTCCGCAGCGCTCCGGGACAGTTCGTCCCCGATGACGGGATTGTAGATCCTGACGACCGATCCGGGCGCGGCACCCATCAAACGCTGGGCGTCATCGGCAACACCCTGGGATACGGCGACCGTGGCGGCGGCACGCGGAAAGAACCGGGCCACCAGCTTGGGCAGCGCGCGCATGCGCGGTCGCCCGCTCTGCGCGATAGCGGTGGAAAGGTGATTGTGCACGGTGATCACCACGGGAAGCGTGGCGCCGGCAAGCCGCTGGGCGAGCAGCCCGGCGATGTTCGGATAGTTCAGGCCGCAAAGCAGCACGTCCGGACGCGCGGATGCGAGATAGCGCGCGAGCTTTGGCACAGCGCCCAGCACGCGCGGGCCATCGGGATTGAGCACCAGCGGCAGCAGCGCCAGCATGTCGGCCGAGCCCAGCCGCGGCCAGGCGGGCAAAACACCCAACGCCGAACGGCTGCCCAGCTCGATCACCCGAACGTTGTCCGGCAAATTGTCCAGGAAGCGCCCGCTGATCCGGCCCATGATGAGATCGACCCTGTGGCCGCGCCCGGCGAAACCCTGCGCGAGGTTCAGCATGACGCGCTCGGCGCCGCCGCCGCCCTCCAGCGAGCGCACGAAAACGGCGATATGACGCGCTGTCCTGGTCGTGTCGCCATCCATGAGCTTCGTCCTGACGCCTACTTGCCGTCGTGTCTGTCCGCGGTTAAGGGATTCCGCCCGCCGGGCGAAGTGCTGTAGTCTTCGTCCTCAGCCCAGGCCGGACCGCCACCTTTTGAGAAACGGTCACAAGAAAGCGCGACGATCAGATGTCCTACCGGCGCCGCCCGAAACAGGAGCACCCCTATTCCCCCATCAAGCGCCTGCGCTATCTCCTCTCGCGCGCCGGGGGCACGCGCCTGCAGAAATCGCAGAACCTGCGTTTCGTAACCTTCAACGGCCAGCGCTTCAAGCGGCTGATCCTCCGCGATTCGTTTCTCGCCGCCGAGATCGAGCGCAATCTCCTGCGTTTTGGGCCGAGCGAGCGCATCCCGCCCTTCGTGATCCGCTACGAGCACGAGATCTGGGTCGAGTATATCCCCGGCGAGCGCCTGCAACAGGCGGACGACAAGGCGGCGCGCGACGTCGCCGCGTTCTACGCGTCTGTCAACGCGCGGCGCGCGCGGCACCTGCCCTTGGAGGAAACGCATTTCCACGGGCGCCTGCAGCTCGACCTGCGCTTTCTCAACAAGGTCGGCATGTTGGACGATGCGGCCCTCGCCGAGCTCGAAGAGGGCGCGGAGGCGTTGAAGCCCGCGGACGTCTGGGTCGGCTTCGATTATACCGACCCCGTCCTGAAAAACTTCGTGCGCCGCCAGGACAGCGGCGCGGTTGCCGCCGTAGACGTGGAAAGCCTGGAGGATGACCAACTGATCGGCACGGGGGCCGCCAAGGCATGCCTGCGCTGGATGGAGCCGCACCGCGACGCCTTCCTCGAGGCTTATGCCGCTGGCGGCGAGGCCCCCGATTTCCGTCCCTATTTCGGATACGTGGAGCTTTGCTTTCTGGTGGCCTACAAAAAGCTGATGTTCATGGAGCGCAAGTGGAAGCACGTCGATCCAGGCGTTTTCGACCGCTTCCGCCGCCTGCAGAACCGCGCGGCGCAGTAAACGCGCGCCTCAAAACTCCCGGCGCGCGCCGCTAAGCTTACGCTTGATGCGGCCCAGCGGGCTGTCGCTGTTGAGCACCACGATGAAGACCTTGCGCAGGTGACCCTCCGGACAGGTGAGCTCGCGCTCGCCGGGCCAGGAGTTGCCCTTGCGCGCGAAGAGAAGCGAATGGTTGCCCAGTGCATTGGCGCCGTAGCTGGCAGAGAAGTCCTCGAAGGCCGGCGCGCTGTCGCTTTCGAAGCGGCCCTCGTCGTCGAGCACCAGCGTCTCGCCGCCCCACGAGGGATCCCAGTCCTCCTCCGTATTGAAGTAGAAGATGTGAGAGCCGAGCTTGCGCTTGGCGTCGCAATGCGGCGAGACCGAACAGCCGGCGGGCGTGTAGTGCCAGTGGAAGTTCATGTAAATGTCATTCGTGCCGAGCATGCGCCGGATCCACGCCTGATAGGCCGGGGCGCGGAGTTCGGCCACGAAGTCTTTCCACGGCTTCGGCAGATCGAGCTTTTCGTCGTATTCAAGGGCGAAACGGTCGTGGCTTTGCTGGCCGTATTTTCGTTGCTGCCCGAAGCGCCGCTCGAAGAGGCGGACGTCTGGCAGGTTCTCGTACAGGCTGCGGTAGCCCTCCTCCGTCAGCAGCCCCGCCGGATTGACCCAGGGATAGGGATGCGCAGACTGGAACGCCTCCGGCGAAATGGCGTCCAGACGGTCGTAATCGAGAAAACTCATCGCGGCGATCTCACCCTGGGCCTCATCCGATCTTGGACAGGCGCCGGCCTTCGCTGAACACCCGGCGCACGCGCTCGGCGGCGCGCTCCAGGTCGTGCAGGGGCACGGTCATGTGGGCGCGCGGGCCCTCGGAGCGCGGCTGGATGAGACCGCGCTGGGCCAGCGTGCGCTGCAGCACCTCCAGGTCGCGCGCCGGCGTGAGCAGCCCGCGGTCGACGATCGAGTCGTAGAAGCGGGCGAGCGGGCCCTGTTGGCGCGGCGTCCCGCGGTAGGTCTTCCGCCGACCCGCCAGATGCTCGGCGATGCGACCTGGCGAGGCCAGAAGCCGCGCATGCAGGCGCAGCGGCAGTGGAAATACCCTGACCGGACAGCCGGTGGCCACCGCGTCGGAGAGCATCGAGGCGCTGTCCCCGGTGACCACGATCCGGTCCGCCATGGCAAGGTAGGTGAGATAGGGATTGGCCTCCCGGTCCGGTTCGAAACGGTGCGCGTGGTGCGGCACGTCGATCGCCTCGAACAGTGCATCGGCAGATTCCGGCCGGGTGCGCGGGCTGGTCGTCACGAGAAGCGAGCCGCCGGCCTCGCGCGCCATGTCGCTGGCGCTTTCGCCCAGCTTTCGCGCGGTGGCCGGATCCAGCGCATAGGACCAACTGTCGCCGCCCACAAGAACGGCGATCAGCGGACGCGGCAGGTCGTCGAAGCTCTCTTTGGTTTCGGCACGCGCCTTGGCCAGCCGCTCCTCGCTGACCGGCGTCAATGGCAGCGAGTTGTGCAGCACGTTGGGGCGCGCGGGCAGGCGGTACTGTGGTGTGGTCACCAGCAGATCGAAGGCATCCAGGCGCGTCCACGGGCGTCCCAGGTGGACGATGCGCGTGCGCCCGCCGCTCTGTTGCTTGATCCAGCGCGCCGCGCCGCTGCTGCGCTTTCCGGCGGCTACGATCACGTCGGGCCAGGGCGCCTGCAGCGCCTCGCGCGCCTCGGGCCGAAGGTTGGCGAGGCTCGGCCCCAAAAGGAAGTTCGGCAGCAGGTGCAGCTTGTTGAATTTCAGCCGCTTCAGCTCGAAGGGCCAATCCATCGCTTCGGCCAGGCGATGAAGCTGCGCATTGTCGCCCTTGCGCCGGCCCTCCAGGACCCATACGCACGGCGGCGCCCCGCCAAGGCCTTCGCTGCGCAATTCGTGCAGTTCGCCCTCCGGCGTCAATGCATCCATGTGCCAAGCGACCTCGGGATGGCGTGCCGCGGCGGCGGCGACCTGCTGGCGCCACCATTTCAGCGGCCGACGCGCGCGCCGCACGTCTATATTGCTCTCCCGGCCCGGCGGGTCTCCGCAGCGCACCGACAGATAGACGCCGCGCTTGGCCTGCCGAAACATGGCGTCGAGCAGCCAGGGGACATCCTCGGCCGGCAAGGCCTCCAGAACGCCGAACGCAGCCACGGCCTCGCACGCGTTCTCCTGCCCGTCGAGGCGGTCGACAGGCAGGTCCGTCGTCTGCAGATCGCCGAGCGCGCCCATGCGCTGGCTGCCCGTATCGCCGCGGGGCAGCCGTAAAACACAGAGCTCGCGCACCTGCAGGCTGGCGAGAAAGTCCCTGACGGAGGCCTGAGGTTCGGGCGCAGCGGCGGGCTCCGCATCCCGAAGCGCCTGCGCAAATCGAGGACTGGGTCGGTCGAAATCGAAGATCTGGTAGCCCTCGGCATCGGCCTTGCGCTCCAGGCGATACCAGACCTCGCCCAGCGGGTGGTCGTGATAGGAATAGACGTCGGGAAAGGGATGCCAGGGCTGCTGGTGCAGGGCGGTGTAGTGCAGCAGCATGGAATGGCCGTCAAAATACTCCATGTCGCGCGCGTTCCAGCCGCCGTCCAATTCGCCCCAGAGACCCTGCGTGCGCGCCGGTTCCGCGATCAGCTTGGATTTCGGGGCGTGCGAGGCGGCCTCCCGCGACCACCATTCGGCCATGCGTGCACAGTCGAGCAGCATGACCGAGGTGTCCTCCGCCGATACCGAGAGATAACCGTGCCCGTTCAAGTCGAGATCGAACAGGCGGGCAGGGTCCGCCAGGTAGATCTGATCCACGTCGTTGTAGATTGCGCGGCCTTCGCGCCCGGCAAAGTCCGGTATGGCGAAGCGGTAGTTCGTGAACCCGGTGCGCCACTTGCTCCGGTCAAAGCCGGAAATGTTCTTCATCAGGTGGATTTCGTAGCATCGGGACGGATCGCGCACTTCCTCGATCGAATAGAAGAAGACGCGCTCGGCGCGCCACTGATCGTCTTCCGTGCCAAGGAAGATGCGCACCGGCGGCTTCTCGCTGGGCTCGACGCCCTCGCGCGGGGGCAGGACCACGACGTCCGGGTTTTCCCGGAATGCGGCTTGTGTGGAGTCGTTCGGATCGGTGCCCGCCATATCACTCTGACCGGTCGGGCCCCAAGCCCGCCCCTCGTCAACCTGTGTCTCACATCGAGTTTAACGCGCCGTTTCATGGGCTTCTACGTTATCGCCCGGCCACGGTCAATGCGCGCGCCCGGCTTTGAGTTGACGGCCCGCGGGCGATCCCGCATTCTCCGCCTCGCAGCCGGCTCCGCTTTAGGGATTCGCAGGGAATCGGGGCGCAGGATGTGGCATTCGCCGGCTGCGCCGGTTTCCGGACAAGAGACGAACCAGGGGTCATGCATCACCCGGCGCTAAGACAGATACGTTGCGCTCGGCCGGCGGGCGCGGAGAGCGTGCGATGAAGGCGCTGATCCTGAGCGCGGGCCAAGGCTCGCGGCTGCTGCCTCTGACCAAGGATCGCCCGAAATGCCTGCTGCCGCTGGGCAATGGGCGCACCATCCTGGAGTGGCAGATCGCCGAGCTGGCCGAAGCCGGCGTGACGGAGGCCGTAGTGATTACCGGTTTCCGCTCCGAGGAAGTCGAGGCGCACCTGGCCGATGTCAGCATTCCGAGCCTGCGGCTCACCAGCTTGTTCAACCCCTTCTTCCAGGTCGCGGACAATCTCGGCACTTGCTGGATGGCACGCCATGAAATGGACGGAGATTTCCTGCTGCTGAACGGCGACACGGTTTTCGAGGCCGGCATCGCGCGCAAGCTGATCGCCGAGGCGCGCGCGCCGATCACCGTGACCATTGACCAAAAGCCGTCCTACGATGCCGACGACATGAAGGTGCGCCTGGACGGCGAGCGACTGACGGCCATCGGCAAAGGCCTGAGCCACGAGGAAACGCACGCCGAATCGATCGGCATGCTTCTGTTTCGCGGCGACGGACCGAAGCTGTTCCGAGACACGCTGGAAACCGCCATGCGCACGCCCGAGGGCCTTCGCTGGTGGTATCTCAAGGCAATCGACCGGCTGGCCCGTCAGAACCATGTCGGCACCGTCTCGGTCGATGGGATGGACTGGGGCGAGGTCGATTATCCCGCCGACCTTGAGGCCGCACAGCACATGGTCGCGAGCTGGCAGCGGCAAGAGCCCGGAACACGGCCGGCTGCGAGAATCCGGTCAGTCTCCTGAGCGACGGCTTGCGCCGTCACCAGCTTCTCTTTCAGTCAAAATCCGCTCGACAAGGGCCAAGTCCTCCGGACGGTCGACGTCGATCGCGGCCTCGGCGATCGCCAGCCGAACCACGCCCAAGGGCACGCCGAGCCGGCGCGACAGACGCGCCAACGCCCCCTCCAGGCTCAGGCGGCCGGCAAGAAATGCCGCCAGCGTCACCGGACCCAGCGCTGCTACCATACGCCAGGGGCGCTTGCGCGCGCCTTCGATCGTCTGCCAAAAAGCCACCGCCCGGCGCGCCTCGTGGCCGCGCAAAACGAAGAGATTGCAGCCGCTGACCGCGTCTTTTCCGAAGCGATAGAAGGTCCGCACCGAGCCCGGGTAGCAACCGCGCACGACCTCGGCCGGCGTCACGGCGACGGTGACCGCGGCCTCCCTGGGCGCCCCGCGCAGCACCTCGGCGATCATCTGCGGGCTGAGAAGCGGGTGGTCGGCGGTCGTCACCAGCACTGGCGCTTGTGTGTCGAGACGCTTCAGCGCCTCCGCGACGCTGGCCGCCGGCCCGCTCGCGGCGTCGAAGCGCAAAAGGCGCCCTTCATCGAACATCGTCGCCAGTTCGGGCACGGACGACAGGTCGGCCCCGGCCTCAATCACGACGGCGATGGGGCCGACCTCCCCGGACTGCTCGAGCGCGTCCAGCACCCTGAGGATCATGGGACGACCGGCAACCGGCGCCAGGGCTTTGTGGCCAACACCGGCCGCGCGGGCCACCGGATCGCCGGGGCCGCGGCTGCCGGCGAGCACCAGGGCCGTCGCCGCGCCCTGCCCCGGCCTGTCTGTCGTCCCGCCCATCGGGTGTTCTCCGCCCGCCCTAGTGGTCGAGCTCTTTGCGATAGATTCGATAGGTCTTGTAAACCACTCCGCCCAGCGCCTCGATAACCCGGCGCATCTCCATGTTGTCCTCCAAGATCCAGGAGAGCTCGCCCCATTTGTAGCCGAGGTCGAGGCCGTTCTGTCTCAATCTCTGCAGGATTTGCATGATCACCACGGAGCCCGTGACGGTCTGCTGGTAGGCTGGTTTCAAACCGAAAAGCAGCACGCGGCAGCTGTCCGGCCGTTTGACCTTGAGGCGCCACAGAAGTTTCGCCCAGCCGAGTGGCAGAAGCCGCCCGTTCAAGTCCGCGATCGCCTCGTCGATGTTGGGCAGACAGATCGCCATGGAGACGGGCTCCCCGTCGAGCTCCGCGACCAGGACGAAACGTGGCTCGAGGATCGGTTTCAGCTTCTTCCCGACTTCGGCGATTTCCGACTCGGTGAACGGCAGGAAGCCCCAGTTGCCCCGCCAGGCCTCGTTGAAGATATCCAGGATGACGTGTATTTCGCTGTCGAAGCGCTTCGGGTCGAGCTGGCGCACGTGCAGGCGGTCCTTGATGCGCCCGCGCAGACGCAGGCGCTCGCTCATGATTTCCGGCGTGCTGAACCCGTCGTAGCGATAGCAGAGAAGGTCACGGGCCTTCTCGTAGCCGGCAGACCGTATATGCGTGTCAGCGTAGGGCGGGTCGTAGCCCATCAGCAGCATGGAGGGCGAGTCGAAGCCGTCGACCAACGTGCCGCATTCCTGATTGATGGACAGGCTGAAAGGTCCGGTCGCGGCCTGCATGCCTTGGCTTCGCAACCAGTCCTCGGCGGTATCGAGCAGCGCGCGGAAAATCAGGGGGTCGTCCTCGGCATCGAGAAAGCCAAAGTGGCCCACATGCTCTCCGTGCTGCTGGAAGTAGAGCTCGTCGACCTGCGCACTGATGCGCCCGACCGGCTCGTCACCGCGCCAGGCCAGCCAGAAGCGGACGCAGGCGTGCTCGAAATAGGGATTCTTGCGCGCGTCTATGGCCTCGCGCCGGTCCAACAGAAGTGGCGGCACATAGCTCAGAGCGTCAGCGTAAAGGCGGTCGGGCAGGCGGATGAAGGCTTCGCGCTCGCTGCGCGTTTCGACGGGGCGGACGTCCACGGAGCGGACTTCCTGGCTCCGTGCTTCCTGCTCCGCCGACAAGGCAAGACCGCTCAGGCGCCGCTCGGCGAGGCGCCCGCGCCGCCAAGCCCGTCCGCGCCCGAATTGGCGCGCCGCGAAGGGCGGATGCTTTTCGGCCCGTCGTCGCGCCGCTCGCCGCCGGAAAGCTCCAGCACCCAGGGATAGCGCTCTGCCTCATCGGCGGTGTAGCCGAGATTGAAGACCGTCGGACTCTTGGCAACTTCCTTCGGCGAGGCGTAGTACGTGCTCAGCACCCGGTCCCAAAGGAAGTTGGTTATGCCGTAGTTGCCCGCCTCGTTGTGGAAGTGGTGCGCCAGGTGCAGCCGCTTGATCCTCTGCAGGAATTTCGATTTGGGCTGAAAATTCAGGTGCTGCACGCAGTGGCAGAATTCATAGACACAGGTGGTGAAGAGCCCCGAGGCGAGGGCGGCGCCCGCAGCAGCGCTGCCGCCGATCAGATAGCCCAGTGGCAGCGTCACGGCGACGATGGTCGGCAGCGTCGTATAAAGCGCGCCGAACAGCACCCGAAGATCGTGCGGGTCCTGGTGGTGGTCGAAATGGATACGCTTCCACACCCCGGCCGTGAAGCGGTTCTTGTAAAGATAGCGGCCGTGCAGCACGTAGCGATGCAGCAAATACCAGATCAGCGGATAGATCAGGACCGCAGCGAGCGCCGCCAGGGCGACAGGCCAGAACGCCTTGGCCGTGTAAACGGCGAAGCCGGCGGCGACAACGCCAAGCGCCAGATAAGCGACGATGGCGGGATAGGTGAAATAGTTCTTCACCAGATCCTTGAGGCTCATCCGGCCGAGGTCGTGCGCACGGCCTTTCCAGTGTTCGATGACGAATGCCAAAGCAGGCTTCTCCCGTTCCGCCAGGTCCGATGCTTCGCCCTGCGAGCCCCGCCGTCCGCTCCCCAAGGCCAGAAACTACCCAATGCGCCGGGTTCGGCGCAAGCGCCCCGACCGGCCATATGGCGCAGGCAGGCGTGCTTTACCACCCCTCCTCGTGAAGCAGCGCGGCCAGTCCCAGGCTGGCGAAGGCGGCCAGGGGCGTCCAGGCGGCCAGGAAGGGCGGTATCTTCCCCGATTCGCCCATGGCCAGCAGCAGCCCGTCGGAAATGAAATACGCGAACCCGAGGAGCACGCCAACGACCACCGACTTGCCCATGCCGCCCTGCCGGTTGATGCGCGCCGCCACAGGTGCAGCCAGCAGGATCATCACGAGGCTGGCAAAGGGCGCCGCGAATCGTTCGTGCACCCAGGTGCGGTAAAGGTGCGGGGGATGCGTCGCGTAGCCGGGATTGTCTATGAATTCCAGGTTCTCGGCCGTAGACAGGCGGCTTGGCGGCAGCGACAGCTCCTTGAACTGCTGCGGGCTGAGCGCCGTCTCCCACACCAGGGTGTCCAGCGTCTCGAACTGCGATTTTCCCTCGCCAGTAAACGTCAGCTTTTCAACGTCGTTCAACACCCAGGCGCCGCCCTCGTGCAGCGCCTGCTCGGCCGCGGTGCGCCCCAGCAACTTGCCCTGCTCGTCGCGTTGGAACAGCGAGACG
>JAWVYK010000079.1:0-10885 GCA_033722755.1 Rhodovibrionaceae bacterium
GAACCCGCGCCAGAGCCCGTCACTGCACCGGTGCTGTCGGAATCCAGCGCCCGAATGCGCGTGTACTGGCTACCGAACTGCACCAGCACGGGCTCGCCGTCGGCAATCGGCTGCTCGTCGCCGGCCCGGTTCTGCACCAGGGTGACCACGCGGCCGTCCTCCAGCTCGACGATATATTCGATGCCCTCGCCGCTGCGAATCTCCTTCTCGGCCAGATAGCCGATGCTGGCGCCCACCACGGCGCCGATTACGGTGGCCAGAAGCTGCCCGCTGCCCGAGCCAACGCCATAGCCGGCCGCGCCACCGACCGCGCCACCCGCCAGCGTGCCCGCCGTGCCGCCTTCTTCACTCTTGATGTCGACCGGTCGCGACGATAGGACGCGGCCCTGGCTGGTTTCGATCGTCTGGCCCACATCGCTCGAGGTATAGGTGTCGCTATCCGGCGTAGCGCACGCCGAAACCGCCAGGCATCCCGCCAGGACGCCGGCGAGCAGGCCGCGGCGCATGCCATATGGCTTGGCTAAATCCCGCAAGACGCAATCTCCTTCGATTTGGCCGGGGGCCGTTGCCACGCCGGCCAGGAAGTTTCATATTTGCTGTTATTTTAGCGCAAACTGCCGAGTGGGTTAGAGTCATTTTCCGCCCGCTGCTCGCAGCAGCATCGGAAAATGCCTGAAAGGGATGGCATCACAGTTCGCATGAAAACTTTTTTGTTTATTAGAGGGTTGGTGCTGGCGGCGCTGACCGCCAGCCCGGCGCTTTCGCAGGTTGCGATCGCCGGTCCGCAGGAAGAGGTCGAGTTCGCTCGCGCAGTCGTGAAAGCGAAACTGGAAACCGAGCGCACGGGCGTGGCCATCGAATGGAAGAACCCGGAAAGCGGCAAGGCAGGGCAAATGGAAATTCTGGAGACGCAAATTCTGGATCGCAGTCTGCCGTGCCGCTGGTACGAATGGTCCGTGAAATACGCCGCCGGCTCCACCATCGAGACGGAGGGGAAAGGCTGTCGCCTGCGCAGCGGCGAATGGCTTCTCGAGGAAACTGCCATCATACGAGAACAGGTTCGCGTGGAGGTGCCCGTGGAGGTCGTCAAGCCGGCGCCGCAGCCGGAGCCGAAAGATCCCATGGCCGACGTGGTCTTCACCCGACCCGACAGCATGTCCAGTTCGAATACCGCCGCTCCGGAATACACCGAGCCCGTCGGCGGAGGCTCGGCGGGCTCCGGCCAGCAAGAAAACTGAGGCAGCCGCGTGGACGAGTTCGGCACCAAGGATACATCCCTGCAGCCCTCACAGGATGCTTCGCAAAGCGACAACGGCGGGTTCCGTCTCCGCGAGACGCTGAGCCGGAGCATGTCCTCGCGCGTCTATCTCGCCGAGACGGTCGCGGACGGCCGAATGGTGATCGGCAAGCAAACGTCCGCCAAGGACCTGGTTGACCATGAGGCGGCTATCCTGCGCCGGCTCGGGGGCGTGGCCGCGCCCGGCTATGTGGCCACAGACAGCGTGGCCGGCCGGCCGTTCGTCGTGATGGAGCGACTGGAGGGACGCTCGCTGCTCGACCTGGTGCACGCCGGCACGCTTTCGGCCGACTCTCCACGGTTCCGCAGTCTGCTTCAGGCCCTCGCCGACGCCCTCGCGGCTGTGCATGCCGAAGGGATTGTGCACACCGATCTCAAACCGGACCACATCGTCGTCGACGAGGACGGCAGCGTGCGGCTGCTCGATTTCGCCAGCGCCATGGCCGACGGCGCCAGCCCCGCGATATCCAGGGACTTCGCCTGGACCTCGCCCGGATTCGCCGCGCCGGAACTGCTGACGGCCGATAGGCCGGTCGATGCGTGCGCCGATGTGTTCGGCTTCGGCGCGGTGGCGTTCTGGGCCGCGACCGGGCAGGTGCCGCCTCCCTTGAGCGATCGCAGCGAACGCGCGGAGGCCGAAGCGCAATTGCGGAAATCCGGTCTGCCGGAGGACTTGCGAACACTCGTCCTCGCCTGCCTGCAGCCGGCTCCGGGCGACCGCCCGAAAAGCGCGCGGGAGCTGCAAGACATCCTGTCCGGGCAAGCGGCGCCGCGCGCTGCGGGCCCGGCCGAAGCCGCGCACCCGGAACCCGAAGACGTGCCGCCCACGGTGCTCGTCCGCCGGCGGCGCGTCGTTTCGCCGAAACCGGCCGGCGAGAGCTTGCCGCAGGCGAATGATCGCCGGGCCGGCGGCGGCGGCGGCGGTCGGCTTGCGACCTTCATTTTGGTGCTGCTCCTCGTCGCCGGTGCAGCAGCCGCGGGCGTCTGGCAGGGCAAGCCGCTCTACGACAAGCACATCAAGACGACCTGGACCGTCGATTCGACGGGCGGCGGCGACGCGCTCAGCTTGCGGGAGGCGGTCAGCCGGGCCGGTGATGACGTCACCTTCCTGCTGGCCCCGGGCACCTATGAGGGCGCAACACTGATCAACGGCGTCTACCGCATCCGGCCCGCCAACAGCGATGTCGATGCGCCCGTGATCGTCGGCGGAGATGACGGATGTCTGCGCGCGGTCGGATCGCAGGTCAGCCTGGAGGGCCTGGTCTTCCGAGGCACCGGTGGCCAGCGTGGGCCCGCTTGCATCGACCTGTCCGGCGGCGAACTGAGGCTCCTCGGCAGCACCTTGGAAGAGATCGCGGGCCCCGGCATCGTGCTGCGCGGCGGCGCAAGCGCGCAGATGGCGGAAAGCGCCCTCCTCTCGGTCGCCGGCGACGCGATCCGAGCCGAAGGCGGCGGCGTTCTGGAAATACTCGACACGCGGATTGCAGAGGCCGGCGGCAATGCCGTGAGCGCACTGGGCGGAACGGAACTGGTCATGCGGCGCAACCAAATCACCGATACCGTCGGCACGGGCGTCCTCTTGGCCGAGGGTTCGGTGGCGCAGATGGACTCCGACCTCATACAGGGAAGCAAGGCCTCCGCCCTGGAAATCGCCTCGGGAGCTCGTTTGCAAGCCACGGACGTCACGCTCGCCGCGTCCAGCGGCGCTGGCGTTTACCTGCACGGCGAAAGCCGGCTTATGCTGCAGGAAAGCCGGGTCACCGACAACAGGCTCTCCGGCATTTTCGCCGACGGGGCCGAGAGCCTGGAGGTCCGCGACAGCGTGATCGGCAACAACGAGGAACACGGCATCCTGTCGCTCGGCGTCAGGAGCGGTCGGCTGACGCGCAACGACATCGGGCTGAACGGCGGCTATGGCGTGGTCTTGGATCCGGAAAGCCGCCTCGAAATGGGCGGAAACATCCTGGAGTCGAACGCCACGGGCCCGCTGTTGGACGCCCGCGACAAGGACGCCGGCGATGAAGGCAGGGAGGAAGGCGCAGAATGAAACTGCTGCTGATCGGACGCAGCGCCCACGCCGACGTCGTCATTCCGGACGCCAGCGTCAGCGCCTACCACGTCGAAGCGGTCATCACGGCCGAGGGTGGCTGTTACCTGACCGATAGGGCCAGCGCTGAAGGCACCTTTCACCGCACGTCCTCGGCGGATTCCTGGGCACCCCTTCGGCAGGGCTTCGTGGACATGTCGGACCAGCTTCGCCTCGGCAATTATATATGCCACGTGGCCGATCTCTTGGCCGGCGCACTGGAAGAAGCGGCGCACGGCGGCCAGGCCGGATCCGGCGAGAGCGCCGCGCGGTCCGGCGACTCAGGCGAGCCATTGCGCGCGGGACCGCGCGGAGCGGTCGAACGCGATCCCGTGACCGGCGAAATCGTGCGGCGAAGGTTCTGAAATGGTGGCGGAATCGACTGAACCGGGCGCCAGCAGGCCGGAACGCGAGAGCGCCCATGCCTGGGCCGGTTATGCCATTGTGGTCACTGTCAGCCTGCTCATGGCCGTGGCCGCCATCGCGATCATGGACGCGACGCTGCCGGAGGCCTGGCAGGCGCTGATGATCGATCGCGAGCGCGCGACCTATCCGGTGACGGTGCAGAACGTCATGTGGCTGGTCTTCGCCTTCGGCTGCGCCGAACTCTTCATCCGCTACCGCGAGGCCCGCGCCGAGGAAGCGGAACTGCGTCACGGCTACCTGCCGCAGGACGAGCGCACGATCCTGCAGACTCCGGAGCTTCGCCAGGTCTATGCGCGCACCCGCGAGGCCATGGCCAGCCATCCGTCGCGCCGCCGGCGTTATCTGCCGCGTCTGATCCACCGCGTGATCACCCAGTTCCAGACGACGCGCTCCATCGACCAGTCGGCGGCGCTGCTGAACTCCAGCATGGAGCTCTACCTGCACGAGGTGGACATCCGCTACAACATGATCCGCTACGTTGTCTGGGCCATACCGGCCTTGGGGTTCATCGGCACCGTGATCGGCATTTCGCTGGCGCTCAATTTTGCCAGCAACGTCGATCTGCAGGATCCCACCCTGCTGGTCGAGCTGACCAAGCGGCTGGGCGTCGCGTTCAATACGACGCTGCTGGCGCTGGTCATGTCGATCTTCCTGGTGCTGGGCCAGCACAAGATTCAGGCCTACGAGGAAAGGGTGCTGAACGAGGCGGGGCAGCACTGCCTGGATAACCTGATCAACCGCCTCTACGTCAGCTAGCTGCCATGCTTGTGCGCAGACGCACGGCCGCCCAGGCGCTCAGCATCTCCGCGTTGGACCTTTTCGCCTCCGCGCTGGGGGTCTTCGTGCTGATGTTCGTGCTGCTGCTGCCGTTCTATTTGAAGTCACCTTCGGTAGAAGCCGAGCAGGCAGGCGCCGAAGCGGCGCTGGCCGAAGTGAAGGATCGCCGCGCCGCTGCGGAGCAAGCGGCTTCGGACGCCGAGGAGGACCTGGCCGGCGCTCGCGAGGCGTTGGGCGCCGCTCAGTCCCGCGTGGCGCGCCTGCGCTCGGTGCTCGACGAGCGCCTGGCAGCCCTGGCGGCCGCGGAGGCCGAAGCGCCCGTCGAGGCGCCTCCGCGCACCACGCGCCCCGACCGGCTGACGCACGGCGGCAACATCGCCATCGAAGACCTCGATCTCGTCATCGTCATGGACGTGACGGCCAGCATGCGCGACGAGTTGGCGGATATCCGCGCCAACCTGGCCAGCATCGCGCGCATCCTCAACCGGCTGTCGCCCGAATTGCGCATGGGCTTCGTCGCCTACCGGGACCGGGATGCGCCGCCCATTCTCAGCACCTTCGATTTGCGCGCCATGTCGAACCGCAATCTCTCCGCCATCCTGGGTTTCGTCGGCGGCCTGGAAGCCCGCGGTGGCGGCGACAAGCCGGAACCCCTGGATCAGGCGCTGCAAGCGGCCGTCGAGATGCAGTGGCGGGAGAACGCCAAGGGCCGCATTATCGTCATCGGCGACGCACCGGCGCACCGGCGGAACTGGGAGGAGGCCCAACGGCTCGCCAGCGCCTTCCGCGCCAGCGCGGCCGGCGCCGATCCTGCTTTCGACCGGCGCGTGTCGACGATCGTCACCGGCGGCGGCAGACCAACGCAACGCTTCTTTCAGGACCTGGCGTCGGCCGGCGGCGGCGACGCCTCGGCCCACCGCGGAGCCATGATCGAGAGCGTGCTTTTGACGATCCTGCGCTAGGTTCTGTCCATTGGGAGTTCGACTATGAGCAATCAGGACGTGCTGGAGGGCGGTTGGGTGCTGCAAGGCGCCGATGAGGCCGGCGGTGAAATCAGCATACGGCTGAGCGACAGGGATATCACGCGCGCCGATTTCGGATTGACGCTGGGCCGGCATCCGAAACTTGCCGACCGCACGATCGGTGACCCGAGCGTTTCGCGCCGGCATCTCAGGATCAGCCTGCGCGAGGGCCGGCTGGTCGTGGAGGACCTCAATTCGCTGAACGGCACGCTGTTGGATGGTGAAGACCTGCCGCCCTTTGAACCGACGCCCTGCGCGGGCGGGCAGAAATTGCGCCTCGGGCGTGTGGAACTGACCGTCTCACGGGTTGGCGACTGACCGGACCGAACGATGAAAAAGCCGAACCGGGACATACAGGTCTTCAGCCTCTCTGCGCTGGACGTGCTGGCGATGTCCATGGGTGCGTTCGTGGTGCTGGTGACGCTCCTCATGCCGTACTACCAGAAAACCCAGGACGCGAATGCCGAGATCGCGGATATCCGGGTGTCCATCGCCGCCGAGCTTTCGCGCGCGGCCGAGTTGGAATCGGGCGCGACGCGCAACGCCTCCACCGCCGCAGAGATCATGGCCGAGGCCGAGGCCGCCGCCGCGCAGGCCACAGTCATCGCCCAGCGCATCGCCGAAGTGGAAGACGCCATCAAGCAGGCCAAGGCCAAGGGCGGCGGCGCCCCACGATCCGAGGGAGAGCCAAAGCCCGTCGGCGATACGACCGTGGTGGAAGAGATGGACATCGTTTTCGTGATGGACACCACCCGCAGCATGGCCCCTGCCCTCGCCGACCTTGCACAGTCGCTGCGCGGCATCGTGCGCGTGCTCGAGCGTCTGGTTCCCTCCGTGCGCATAGGCTTCGTCGCCTATACCGACAGAGATACCGGCTACGCGCCCACGCGCGCCCTGCCGATTACCGAGACCGCGAGCGGAATGGGCCGAATTCTGGCCTTCGTGCGCAATCTGCGTCCTCCGCCGCGCGGCAGCCGCACCATCGAAGAGGACGTTCATCTGGGCCTTCACCGGGCGGTCAGCATGAACTGGCGGCCGCGCGCCAAGCAGGTCATGGTGGTCATAGGCGACGCCAGGGCTCACCGGCGCTTCGAGGGCCAGGCCTTCAATCGGGTCGATCGCTTCGTGCGCGGCGGCGACAACCGGGCGGTCTCCACCCTGTTCGTGTCGACGCCGACCTCGCTAAGCCGCGGCGACCAGGACCGATCGTTCTTCGTGCGCCTGGCCCGGGCGGGCGGCGGCACCTTCAACGATCATAGCGGCCAGATGTTCGAAAGCGTGATTCTGGCAGTCCTCACCCCGTCCACCCCCTGACGGAGGCATGACTTGAGCGAGCCGAGACCTGGAACCGATGAGCCTCAAGCCCTTCTGATCGCCGCCCACGGCGACCGCGGCGGTGCGCGAAACAATCGCCTTGCCCTCGAGGTGGCCGAGCGCATGAGCGAGAGCGGCCGCTACGACGCCGTGGGCGTGGGTTACATTCGCAGCGAGCCGTCCGTCGAGCACGCCGCGGCAGCCTTGATGCCCGCGCGGCTGCGTGTCTATCCACTTTTCATGAGCGACGGATACTACGTGCGCCGCGCCATACCCCAGCGTCTTGGACTTGGCGAGGAAGGCGCGCCGGATATCCGGATCGATCCGGCGCTGGGCCTCGACCCGGAACTGCCCGAATTGCTCGCGGCCGAGGCGGAAGAGGCCATTCGCGCCGCCGGTGCGGAGCCCCTGGAGACCACGCTTCTCGAGGTCGCCCATGGCTCCTCCAAGTCCCGCGCATCGGCCGATGCGGCGCGCGGCATCGCCGCTCGTGTCAAGGAGGTGGGCCGATTCCGAGACGTAGAATGCGCCTTTCTGGAAGAAGAACCCTTCCTTGCACAGGCTCTCGAACAGCTGACCGGTCCGCTCTGCCTGCAAGGGCTGTTCATCGGACAGGGTATGCACGGGGCCGAGGACCTGCCCGAGGCCGTGGCTGCGAGTGGCCGGCAGGACGTGGTAATGGCTCCACCGCTGGCCGAGAGCCCGCGCCTTGTCGAACTCGTCTGCAGGCGCCTGTCGGCGCAGCATTCTTCGACCGATCCATTGGCCTGAGCGCAAAACGCGGACAATTTTACGATTGATTTCGGAACGACTGCGCTCGGGCGGCGTTTTACCTCAAAAGCCACGGAATTCGGACGAATTTGGTCAAATCTCACGGCCCTCAAGGTGGACGCATGTCGTCATTCCACGAAGTGCCGCCGGCGCTCGCCGTCGCAATTTGCGAGGCCGTCGTTCTATCACTCCTGGAGACGGGGGCGCTTAAGCCGGAAGACTTGCGCGCCGCCCTCGAAAACGCACGAGATAGTTGCGTTCTCGCTCATCCAGACGCAGCCGACGAAATCAGACGGCAGATCGACGAGATCGTGCGCCAGACCTACGCCGTCTCTTCGTAAGCTGCGCCTCGATGCATGAGATGGCGTGACCGCACCCAATAAGATGTGAACGGCAAACCCACCGCCTGGAACTTTTATTCCATAAGCTTAACCGAATATTCGAACTGACAGAAGATCATGAAAACTTGGACTTCCGGTGTCTGAACACCGTGCGGGGATCGCCGCATTGACCGAAGCGGCCGAGTTCGACGAAGAGCACGGGCACGCGTCCCGACCCACCTCCAAAACGAAGGCGCGGCTCAAGGATGCGACAAGCTAGCCGCCGACAAGCTCGTTGAGCGCTGCCTCCAGGCCGCGCGCCTCGATACCCAGCTCTGCAAGGCCCGGCATCCGTTTCGAGACCACATTGTCGTCCTGCAAAAGCTCAACCTGAGCCCGGGTAAGCGGAGCACCGGGCAAGCGCTCGCCGACGACGGCCAGCGCCCGCGCCATGGCGAACGGCACCGGCAAAAGCAGCCGCCGCCGGTTGCGAAATGCCAGCGTGCGCCTGACGATCTCCGACAACGACACGACATCGGCGCCGCCCAGTTCGTAAATCCGGCCGCCTTCCCTGCCCGCCGATCTGAGAGCTGCGATGGCCACATCCTCCACGTGAACGGGCTGCAAACGCGTGCCGCCACCGCCGATCAACGGCACGACCGGGGTCAATCGGGCGATTCCGTCCAGCGCGGCCACTAGGCCACCCGCACCGCCCATCATGGCGCCCGGACGCAGCACGGTCGCCTTCGGAAAGATCTTGCGGACGGCCTCTTCACCGCGTCCGCGCGCCGATATATAGCGTGATCGCGCGCCTGCGTCCGCGCCGATGCCGGAGACGTGGATTAGCGCGGAGAGGCCTGCCGAAGCACATGCTTGCGCAAGAAGACTGGCGCCGGCCACATGCACGTCCTCATAGGAAATACCGCCGCGTTCCACATAAGCCGAGACGGCATTGACGGCGCAGGCCGCGCCCTCGAGAGCTACCGCCACGTCGCGCGCATTGCGGATATCGGCGATCTGGGCCGTACAATGAGCCGGCAGCTGGCCCTGGCGCGGCGGATGGCGGGCGGCGATGCGCACGGACCACCCAGCCTCGCCGAAACGCTCGGCCACGCGTCGCCCGAGATAACCGGTGCCGCCAAATACCGTGACCAGTTTCATGGATCGGCCTTTGTCACCTCAAAGCCGCCACAGTTGGAACCCGCCCGGCCTGCATAACGTTCCCATCAACGTTTCGAAAACAATTCAAGGGAGGGTTCCACAAATGTCCGTCGCACGCACCACAGAGATTTCTTCAACCTCTGCCGAGGGATTCGACGACGCCGTCAACCAGGGGATCGCCCGCGCGGCCAAGACTATCCGCAATATCAAGGGCGCTTGGATCAAGGATCACGAGGTTGTCGTCGACGGTAACAAGGTCTCGGAATACAAGGTTCACATGCTGGTTACCTTCGTTCTGGACGATGGATGAATTTGGTACTTCCAATGACGTAAATGTGGGCAGATAGGCCCAGTTGAACGGCCCCGCCGAATATTTGGCGGGGCTGTTTCGTTGTGCAACAATTCGCGTCGTCTTGGCCGTGTTCGCGGCCTGCCCATGCATATCATTTCCGCACAATCGGTCGAATTCGCGTGGGATGGCCTATAAATTTGAGGCACGAATAGAAGGGGGCCCGAATGCCTAAGGCGGCAGTCATATACGAAAAGGGAGGACCGGACATTTTCAGATACGAGGACGTCACGGTGGGCGATCCGGGTCCGGGTGAAGTGCGGCTCCGCCACATCGCCATCGGCGTCAACTACGCCGACACCTATCACCGAGGCGGCGTTTCCCATCCGTGGCCGGTCGGCGACCCGCCGGTCATTGTCGGTTTCGAGGCCACCGCCGAGATAACCGAACATGGCCCGGATGTCGGCGACTTCGCACTCGGAGACAAGGTCGTCTACGGCCTGCCGCCACTCGGCGCCTACAGCCAGGAGCGCATCTACCCTGTGGAAACGCTGGTCAAAATCCCCGAGGGTATCAACCCAGTCGAGCTTGCCGGCGTCTTCATGAAAGGCATGACCGCCTTCTACCTGCTGCATAAGACCTATGCGGTGAAATCCGGCGACTGGGTTCTTGTCCACACCGCCGCCGGGGGCATGGGAAACGTTCTGGTGCCGTGGGCCAAGCATCTGGGCGCCAACGTGATCGGCACGGTAGGCTCGGAAGCGAAAGCGGACATCGCCCGCGATCTCGGCTGCGACCATGTCGTCAATTATTCGCGCGAGGACTTCGCGGCGCGTTGCCGGGACTTGACCGACGGCAAGGGAGTCCACGTCGTCTATGAATCGATAGGCCAGGCGACGATGAAGCAGTCATTGGACAGCCTTCGACTGCGCGGTATGTGCGCGGCCTATGGGCACGCTTCCGGGCCGCCCGACCCGGTCGACATCATCCAGGACCTGGGCGCGCGCGGATCGCTGTTCATCACGCGGCCCGCCGTCATGCACTACCTGGATACCCGCGAGGAACTGGAAGAGGCCGCCAGCGGTCTGTTCGACGTGTTGAAGGCCGGCGTGGTTCGCAGCAGCGTCAACCACCGCTATCCGCTTAGCCAAGCAGCCGAGGCGCACAGGGCGATCCACGAACGCCGGACGACGGGCGCAACCGTCCTGTTGCCATCCGACTAGCCCGCCTGCATCAGCCACGATCTCAACCGAACCGGCTTGTCTCGGCCGGCGGCTCGCCTGCGCCCGAAAATCACGACCGAAACATCGTCAGGACGTCTGCAATCGCATCTGTGGCAACGCTCGCCCTGGCTGTGATATTCAAAGATATGAATTCGATTGTGGGGCTCGATGCGCATCGAGGGAACCGAGGAATGCGGAA
>JAWVYK010000080.1:0-10883 GCA_033722755.1 Rhodovibrionaceae bacterium
ACCCAGATCGTAAAAACCACCGACCAGATGTAGGAAAGAATCAACAAATATTGGAAGCGGACGATTTTCGGCAGTCTACTTAGTGGATTCTTCTCCGGATCCATAACTCCGTCATACATTTCTCCAATCATGGAAATCTCCTGTAATGTGCCTGTTTTTGTCTACGAAGCGACGGGCGCCGCAGATCACCGTGCGGCTTCCGATTTCGTTGCGCGGCTCGGGTTTGCCGCGTGATTCGTGACGACCGCTCTGGGACGCAACACACTGGGGGCACAACCTGATTCATTGGGCTACGGGGGCTACGGGGGGCTACGGGGGACGACGGGCCGCACCCTGACGTGATAGGTTTGCAAATCCACGGCGAGGAGAAGCGCCATGAGCGGTATCGAGATCTCGACAGCCGACGGCGCATTGACCCGGGTCGATCTCGCGTCGGTCGAAGCCCTGGAAAGCGATCTGCGCGGAACGATCCTGCTGCCGGAATCGGGCGGTTACGACGAGGCGCGACGCATCTGGAACGCGATGATCGACCGCCGGCCGGCGCTTATCGTGCGCTGCGTCGGTTCTTCGGATGTTGTGGCAGCCGTCAACTTCGTGCGCGATCACGGTCTTTTGGTCGCGGTCAAAGGCGGCGGACATAACGTCGCCGGAAACGCTGTGTGCGATGGCGGCCTGATGATCGACCTGTCGCCTATGCGCAATGTCCGCGCCGACCCGGTTCAGGCCCGCGCCCATGCCGGCGGCGGCGCGACCTGGGGCGACTTCGATGCGGAGACACAGCTTTTCGGCTTGGCAGCGCCCGGCGGCCTGATCAGTGCCACGGGTGTCGCCGGGCTGACGCTGGGCGGAGGAATAGGCTGGCTCACCCCCTCCTACGGCCTGGCCTGTGACAACCTGGTTTCCGTCGATGTCGTAACCGCCGAGGGCACGCGGATAAAAGCCAGCCAAGAGGAGAACGACGATCTGTTCTGGGGCTTGAAAGGCGGCAGCGGGTACTTCGGCATCGCGACTTCCTTCGAATTCCAGCTCCATCCCGTGGGTCCGCTCCTGTTCGCAGGAATGACGGTCTATCCCCTGAGCACGGCACAAGGCGTGATGGAGCGTTTCGGCGATTTTATAGCGGATACGCCGGACGCGCTGGGGGCCATGGCCGGCTTCACGACGTTGCCCGACGGACAGCCAGCCCTGGCGCTGATCGGGGTCTATAACGGCCCGGTCGCCGAAGGCGAGGCGGCGTTGCAGACGCTGCGCAATCTTGGCGAGCCCCTGTTGGACACCTTCGCACCGACGCCCTACCGCGAGATTCAGACGCTGTTCGACGCCGGTGCGCCGGCCGGCCTGCGCTATTACTGGAAGTCGAGCTTTCTCGACAGCCTGCCGGAAGAAGCCATCGCCACTGTGATCGAGCAGGCCCGCAAATGTCCCTCTGCGCACTCGAAGATGTTCGTGGAATGCCTGCACGGCGCCTTCTCGCGCATCCCCAAGGACTCCGCGGTCTTCGATCATCGCGATTCCCGTAAAAACCTACTCATTATCGGGGCATGGCCGGAAGCCGACCAGGACGAGGCCAACCGGACCTGGGTGCGCGAAACCTGGGAAGCCATGCAGCCCTACGCCTCGGAAGGCGTCTACGTGAACTATCTGGGCACCGAACAAGACGAGGGCAGCAATCGCATCGCCGCAGCTTACGGTCCCGGCAAATACGAAAGGCTGCTGGCGCTGAAACGTAAGTACGATCCGGCAAATCTTTTCAGGATGAACCAGAATATCCGTCCCGACGGGCTTTAGTGACCGGCGGTCTCGCCACAGGAACCGTCGCCCGGGGAAGCCGTTGATCCCCATATCCTGAAACGTCCGGAGCACGGGATGTCCTACCGGTTCGAACTGCAGGACGAGACGGTCCAGCAAGGCGCGCGGCGTATCGCGGTCGAGCAGATCGACAAGGCGATCCAGGAAATCGACGACAGCGCGCTGGACGTGCACAAAACGGTTCATCAGATCCGAAAGCGCTGCAAGAAGGTTCGCGGGCTGATCCGACTCGTCCGTGGTGCGTTCGATGGCTACAGGGAAGAGAACGCCGCATTCCGCGACGCGGCGCGGCCGCTGTCCTACGTGCGTGACAGCGAAGCCCTGCTCGAGACTTATGATGCGCTCGTGGAGGCCTACGAGGACCAGATCGACCGCCCGGCCTTTGCGTCCGTTCGCCGACGCCTGACGCTGCGCCAGAAGGAGATAGCCGACGCTCATGACCTGGATCGTGAACTCGCCGATTTCCGTGCCGAGATGACGCAAGCGGCTAAGCGTGCCCGGGACTGGCGCATCGAAGCGGAGGGTTTCGCCGGGCTCGCCGGTGGGCTCGGCAAGACCTACGCACGCGCCCGCAAACGATGGTTGCCGCCGAGAGCGAACGCACCGCGGAGGCCTTCCACGAGTGGCGGAAGCGGATCAAATACCATTGGCATCACGCGCGCCTCCTGGCCCCGTCGTGGCCCGGGCCACTCAAGGCCCATCGCGATGCAGCCGATACGTTGAGCGATCTTCTCGGCGATCATCACGATTTGGCCGTGCTGCGCGAGGTCGTGGCCGCGGATCCCGATGCCTTTGGCAGCGCGACGAGCGTGGAGGCGCTCTTTGGTTTGACGCGGGCGCGCCAAGCCGTCCTCGAGACCGAAGCCTTTCATCTCGGCGCGAAGCTGCTTGCGGAGCCGAAATCCGCGCTGGTCCATCGTTGGGGCCGGTATTGGGCTACATGGCACGAGAAAGAGCGCAAGCGCCCCGCTGTCGAGGCCGCCTGAATACCGATCGCTGCATCAATGCCACACTGCTTAATCGAGGCGCTCCCCCTTGCCGCTTCATGGGCTGGGCGTGCATAGTTATGAACATGCGATTTCGCTTATTCTATTCGGTTCTAGCGCTGCTGCTCTTCTTCGTCCTGAGCCCGGCCAACGCCGTCGAGGTGGAAACGCCGCAGTTCGTCGTCGAGATACCCGGCGAGGATTGGAGGCATCTGCCGCTCGAACAGGGCGCCACTCCATGGCGCTATGCGCGCAGTCTGAGTGAAACGCACAGCCTGTTTACCGCCATCACGTGGATTCCGCTGGACGGCGAGGATGGTCCGGCGCCCGACAAGGCCGACGTGGTCGAGCGAATAGTGACGGAGGCCCGCCGTCAGGCGGAAATGCCTGGCCGCAGGATGCTGGATTGGGCACGCGGTGAGGACGACGGCGTCGCGGAGGGACAAGGCTGCTGGCATTACGGCGCGGCCTTCCAGGTCGCCGTGGCCGAGGACGAATGGATCGACTACCGCAGCCGCGGTTTCATCTGCCATGTTCCCGGCAGCGAAGGTCTTGCCTGGCTGCGCTACGACGAATTGAAGGATCTCGAAGAATCCTGGAAATCCGGCTACGAGGAGGCCGCAACAGAAATGCGCCGGAGCCTTCAACCGGCGCAGTAGCCGAGGACACGCCCGCAATTCGCGGGCGAGTGGTTCACAGCTCGAAAAGGCGGCCGTAGCCGCTGGCCTGGAATGGACACCCGGCCAGGCGCAGCGCATGCCATAAGAGCGCCTGATTGCCGCTGAGCGCCGGCTTGCCGGTCCTCTCTTCCAGTCGCTCGACGATTTCGGCGGCGCGCACCGCCGTGCAGGGAATGAAGATCGCCTCCGCCCGCGGATCGTCGAGCGCGACCGCCGCTTCCAGCAAGGTTTCACGCCCAACGCGCGGAAATTCCTCTTCGAATTCCAGGCCCAGGCTGGCGCTCGATACAATATCGTAGCCGGAGCGCTCCAAGCTGCGGATGACAATGTCGCTTACTTCAGGGATGTAGGGCGCCAGCACGGAAATTCGCTTGACGCCCAAGGTTTCCAAGGCCGCCTCGGCCGCCACGTAGGGCGTGGTGACAGCGATATCCGGGCGCGCCTGACGGATCGCGTCGGCGATGCGCGGAAAACCGATGATCGGCGTGGCCGACGTGCAGCCGAACGCCATCACCTGCAACGTGCTGGCCGAGGCCACGTCAGCCGCGCCCCCGGCTATGCGGGGCAGCATGGACGCCAGATCGGTCACCGTGCAGGACTGGGCGTTCCTCACCCTCCCACAGAACACCCGCACGCGGTCCTCCGAGCCCAGCATCAAGCGGAAATCCCGCTCCACCACCGCGTCCGAGGCGAGCGCCAGCAGGCCGATGCGCCAGGTGCCGGGTTCGTCCTCGAGCTCGGGCTTCGGAAGCTGGCAGTGGCTGATGTGAAAGGCCGAATATTCCATCCCCGTCTCCTGCGGCTTTTGCAGAAAGAAACGGGGAGCGACCGTTTCGGCCGCTCCCCGCTCGCATGTCTATGGCTTCACGTCGAAGCCAAGAGGAACGAGGCCTTGCCTACATCACCTCTTTTTCCGCCTGCTTGATTTCCTGCTCGAGAGACTGGAGGATCTCCTTGCCCTCGGGTCCGACCATCTCGACGAACTTTTCGCGGACCTGGTCGGCGCGCTTGCGGAAGGCGGCGCGCTCCTCCTCGGAAAGCCGGATCATCTTCATGTCTGGCTTGGCTTCCTTGATCATCTCAAGGCGCTTCTCGTTGAACTCTTCCTGCACACGGAAGATGTAGTCGGCCAATTCGGCGACCGTCTCGTCGACCATCATCCGCTCTTCATCCGAGAGATCGGCAGCGTACCAATCGGAATTGGTCACGACCGTGGTCGTGAACTGCTGCTGACCGGCCCAGATCATGTAGTCGGTGACCTCGTAGAACTTCATTTCCTGGATCGCGAAGATCGGGTTCACCTGGCCGTCGATCTGCTTGAGCTGCAGGCCGCCGTAGACTTCGCCGTATGGCATCGGTGTCGGCTCCGCGCCGAAAGCCTCGTAGGCCTTCACCAGAAGCGGAGAGACCATGACGCGCATCTTGAAGTTGTTGAAGTCCTCGGGCTTGCGGATCGGACGGTTGGTCGTCCAGACCATCTCGCCTTCCGGATACATGGTCAGGAGCTTCAGGCCCTTCGCATTGAAGTCGTCCTGCAGTTCCTTGTAAATCGTGTCACCCTCGGTCAGGACCTTCTTGTTCGCCTCGTTGTTCTGCGAGAGCAGATAGGGGATCGAGAAGACCTGAATTTCCGGCACCAAGGTGCCGAGGTGACCCGGCGACGCATTCGCGAACTGGATCGCGCCCTGGGTAACGAGCTCCGTCAGGTCGGCCGATGTGCCGAGCGTTCCATAGGGGTACACGGTTACCGTGATGTCGCCGCCGGACTTCTCTTCGATAAGGCGCTTGAACTCCTGAGCGTACTTGTCCTGTACGCTGCCGTCGATTTCCTCGATGGCGAACTTCCACTCCTTCGCCTCGGAGGAACCGGCGCCAAGCGCTATTCCAGCCGCTGCCAGCGCGGCGACGGCAAGTCCGCTTGCGAACGTGCGAAACTTTCGTTTCATGCTGTCATCTCCCTGTGGATTATTTGCATCAGTCGTGGGGGGTGTTTCGGCCAATGCTTGGCATTTTTTGAAACGGCGGTTTTCCGCTCGAATACGCGAATTATGCAGGTTATGTTATATGAAGTGCGGGTCAATTCATTAATTGTCTCATGACAAAGTGGCTTCCAGATCTTCGGCGGGCGGAAGGGGCGATCTACCTAGAAATCGCAACCGCCATCACCACCGCCGTCGAGAGCGGCGAGCTGCCGGCCGGGACGAAACTGCCCACGCACCGCGATCTTGCCTACCGGCTTGGCGTCAGCATTCAGACCGTCAGTGCGGGCTACCGCGAGGCCGAACGCCGGGGACTGGTCGTCGGCGAAACCGGGCGCGGCACCTTTGTGCGCAATGCGCCAAAGCCCGCCACCTCGCAGTTTATCGTCGACCGGCGCGACGACGACCTGATCGATCTTTCGATTTCCCGGCCGGTCAGCGGCGCCATTCATGAAGACGCCATACGCCGCACCTTGGCGCAGGCGGCCGAAGATCTGGAGCTCGCGGTCATGCTGTCCTGCCGGCCGATCGCCGGCCTTGACAGGCACCGCGCTGCGGCATCGCACTGGCTCGGGCGCCACGGCGTCGAAGCGCCGCCCGGGCAGGTGGTGATCTGCAACGGCGCGGCCCACGGCCTGCTTCTGGCCCTGGCGACATTGACGGACCCAGGGGACACGGTCGCAACCGACGTGCTGACCGATCATGGGTTCATCCTGCTGGCCAACAGCCTGCACGTGCGTTTGCGGCCCCTGGCGAGCGATGACCAGGGCATCACGCCGAAGAGCTTCGAAGCCGCCTGCCGAACGACAAACATCAAGGCGCTGTTCACGGTCCCGACCTTCAACAATCCGGATTTGAGCGTCATGTCGGCCGAGCGACGGCAGGCATTGGCCGGAATCGCGCGGCGACACGGTATCGCAATCATCGAAGACGATCCGTACGCGCCGCTTTGCGAAAACCGGCCGCCGACGCTTCGCAGCTTCGCGCCCGAGCGTACGTTCTACGTGACGACCTTCACGAAATGCCTGCTGCCCGGTTTGCGAACCGGCTATCTGGTTGCGCCGTCGCACGCGATACCGCGGATCTTATCGCGCCTGCGCGCCACCACATGGATGGCCACCCCGCTCGTCGCCGAGATCGCCGCGCGGTGGATTGGCGACGGCACGGCCGAACGTCTTATCGCTTGGCAGCGCCAGGAGTTGGTCGCCCGGCAGAAATCCCTCGAGAGCGAGCTTCGCGGCACAGGCTTGGTTTATCGCCGCAACGCACTGCATGCCTGGCTTCCAGTGCCCGAGGAATGGCGGGTGGAGGCCTTCGCCGCCAGCCTGCGGCAGCGCAACGTTGCCGTCACACCGGCAGAGGTCTTCGTGGTGGGGCGCGAAATGGAGCCGCACTTCGTACGTCTCAGCCTCGGCGCTGCGCGCACCCGCGCACAGTTCGAGCACGGCCTGCGGATCGTCGCCGAGATGCTGGCGCGAAATCCCGAACCAATACTTGTCGAAACTTGAGGCGGCAGCGTTCGCCATCCAATGCCACCGCCCTGGCGAAATTGTCCTGGCACAATCTTCGCCTTGACACCATCGCGCGGCAATTCAAGCATTCATTGACACGAATGTTAGACGGTCTGGGAGCACGAAAGCCGCCGGCAAACACCTCTCAGCGGACCGGATCGGGCGGCGTCGCAAACTACGCTTCCGATCCGCTCGTTCGAGCCGCCAAGGCGGAGACCGCAGCCGGTGCGGCGCCTCCAGGGGGTGACCCGCCCGGGCCATAAGAACGAAGGCGCCGAATGGCGCGGAACGGGGAAGGCCATGGCCGAGACTGGAAAGCCGAAGCCGGGTCTGTTCGGGGCGCTCAACGCCGTCGACAAGGCGATCGCCAAGTTTGAGACCATCATTCTGGCCTATGGGATCATTTTGATGGCCGTCAATTCGATCGCCAACGTCATTGGGCGGTTCGTCATCGGGCAGTCGATCTATTTCTCGCCGGAACTGAACCAATTCCTCATCGTGCTGGTTACGTTCGTGGGCCTCGGCTACGCCACGCGCCAGGGCCGCCACATCCGCATGTCGGCATTCTACGACCAGCTCTCTGACCGCCATCGAAAGATCCTGATGATCGTCATCGCGCTGGTGACGGGCATCATCATGTTCGTGCTGGCGTATTACTCCTACCTCTACGTCTCGCGCGTTGCGCGCCTGGGCAAGGTCACGCCCGCCCTGCAGGTGCCGCTCTACCTGACCTACGTTTGGGTGCCGATCGGTTTCGTCATCACCGGAATTCAATACTTCCTGACCGTGATGAAGAACCTGCGCGAGCCGGACGTCTACATCTCCTTCGAACACGTGGACAGCTATGAGGATCCCGAGGAGCTGATGGCCGGTGCCACTGGCAGCGCGGCGATCGAGGAAAGCCGCGAGGAGGAGGAAAAGAAGAAGAAGGAAGACGAGAAATGACCGAAGCCATGGTTGGCACGATGATCGTGCTGCTCCTTCTCGGGTTTCCCATGATGATCCCGCTTCTGGGAGCAACGCTTCTCGGCTTCTTCGTCTTCTTTGCGGGCATGAAGCCCGAGATCATGATCCAGCAGATGATCGGCGGCGTGAAACCGGCGGCGCTGATTGCCGTGCCCATGTTCATTTTGGCCGCGGATATCATGACCAAGGGCCATTCCGCCGACCGGCTGCTGGACATGGTCATGCGCTTCGTAGGCCACGTTCGCGGCGGCCTGGCGATTACGACCGCGGCGACCTGCACCCTGTTCGGAGCCGTCTCCGGCTCCACCCAGGCCACCGTTGTCGCCATCGGCGGGCCGCTGCGCCCGAAGATGCTGGATGCGGGCTACAAGGACTCCTTCGTGATAGCGCTCTGCATCAACGCCAGCGACATCGCGTTCCTTATCCCGCCCAGCATCGGCATGATCATCTACGGCGTCATTTCCGGGACATCCATCGCCGAATTGTTCATCGCAGGCATCGGTCCCGGCGTTCTGATCCTGTTGATGTTCTCGGCCTATTCCTTCGCTTTCGCCTGGTATCACAAGATTCCCACTCAGCCGAAGTCGTCATGGAAGGACCGCTTCAAGGCCATTCAGGGCGCCGTCTGGCCGCTGGGTTTCCCGGTCATCATCATCGGCGGCATCTACGGCGGCGTTTTCAGCCCGACCGAGGCCGCTTCGGTCTGCGTCATCTACGCCGTGATCCTGGAATGCTTCATCTTCCGGTCGATCAAGCTTCGCGAACTTCCGGATATCGCGCTGTCGACGGGCCTTATCACGGCCGTCGTCTTCGTTCTGGTCGGCGCCGGCGCGGCCTTTTCCTGGACCATTTCGTTCGCCCAGATCCCGCAGCAGCTGCTGGGCGCCATCGGCCTCGACCAGGCCGGGCCCATCATGGTCCTGATTGCGATCTCGATCGCGTTCTTCGTTGGTTGCATGTTCGTCGACCCGATCGTGGTCATTCTCGTATTGGTGCCGATCTTCGCCCCGGTCGTGGACGGCGTCGGTCTCGACCCCGTTCTGGTGGGCACGCTGATCACGCTGCAGGTGGCAATCGGATCGGCAACCCCACCCTTCGGGTGCGACATCTTCACGGCGATCGCGATATTCCGAAGACCCTATTTCGATGTCATCAAGGGAACGCCGCCGTTCATCATCATGCTGCTGATCGCCACGGTGTTGCTGATCGTCTTCCCGGAGATCGCGCTGTTCCTCAGAGACACCGCCTTCGGCTACTGAGCCAACCGGACAGGAGGCCGCGCGCGCATGTTCAAGACAATCGTGATTGCCACGGACGGCTCCGATAACGCTGGCAAAGCGGCGGACGTCGCGATCGACATGGCCAAACGCTATGGCTCGAAATTGCTCGTAATCAGCGTCTACCGCCATATCAGCCAATTGGAGAGCACCCATTCGCTGGTGCGCGCACGCTACACACCCGAACCGCCGGATGCGACGCTCAGCGAACTCGCGCGCGACGCCGTGCAATGGGTGGCCGAACGCGCCAAGGAGCAAGGTTTGGAGGAGGTAGAGACGGAGGTCAAAAGGGGGCCGATTTCGCGCACCATCGTCGAGTTCGCCAAGAACCGGAACGCCGACGCCATCATCCTCGGCAGCCGCGGTCTGGGCGACATGACGGGCATGCTGCTGGGCAGCGTCTCGCACAAGGTGAACTCCTTGTCCGCGTGCACCTGCATCACCGTGAAATGAGCAACCGGCAAGGGGAAAGTGCCATGCGTCTCCGCTATCGTTGCGTTCGCCAGCTTTCGGCTGCCGGAGTGCTTGCCGCCGTCGTATGGGCCCCCGCCCCGTCTTTTGCGCAAAACGTCCTTGAGGCGATCCGCTCAGAAGGAAGCATCGGCGTAGGCGTCGCCAACGAGCGGCCATACGGCTATGTAGACGATAGCGGCCAGCTGACGGGAGAGGCGCCGGAGATCGCCCGCCATGTGTTGCAGGAGATCGCGCCCGGGGTCGAGATGCAGCCGCAGGTCATGCCCTTCGGGCAATTGATCGACGCCGTGCGCGAGGAAGAAATCGACGTCGTTGCCGCCGGAATGTTCATCACGCCGCAACGCTGTGCGCAGGTAGCTTTCAGCGAACCCACCTACGTTGTGGGCGAGGCCTTCGCGGTTAAAGCTGGCAATCCCCTGGGGATCGTAGACTACCACTCGATTTCCAACGACCGTCGGGCCAAGGTCGGCCTGATCTCTGGAACCGTTGAGTACAATTATGCGCTGGTAACGGGTATTCCGGCCGACCGCGCCCTGCTCTACCGAAGCTTCGACCGGGCGATCCGCGCGCTCAAGGAGGGCGAGGTCGACGCCGTTGGATTGACCGCGCTTACCGCCAAGGGAATTGTGAAGGACGAGCCCGGACTGGAAGCCACCCGCCAGTTCTTCCCGGTCATCGACGGCGAAGAGGTGAAAGGCTACGGCGCCTTCGCCTTCCGCAAGGACGACACGGCGCTTCTGGCCGCCTTCAACCGTGTGCTCGAGGATTTCATCGGCACAGATGCGCACTGGCAGCTTGTGGAACGCTTCGGTTTCGGCCCGGACATGGCGCCGGACAAGACCGCAGAGGAACTCTGCACCGGGACCTGAGGCGGTCGCCCACCCCACCCAGAGCGTGATGGCTAGCCGTGGCCGGGAATTCCCTTATAGGCCGCTTCTCCCCAGAGCTCTTCCACGCGGCTGTTGCGCCCGCAACTCCAGCGGTAGAACTTGTAGCTATAAGGCCGCTTTTCGTAGTAGTTCTGGTGGTAGTCCGCCGCGGTATAGAAGGGCTGGGCGTCCTCAATCGGGGTGACGATTTCCCGACCGAGCTCTTTCGCCGCGGCGTGTTTCGAAGCCTCCGCCAGCCGCCGCTGCTCCGCGTTCTCGACGAAGATCGCGGTCTCGTAGGACTCACCGCGGTCGCAGAACTGGCCGCCCGC
>JAWVYK010000081.1:0-10664 GCA_033722755.1 Rhodovibrionaceae bacterium
CCCTCCAGCCGCCGGCGGAGCAGGTCGACGAGCTCCGGATCGTCCTTTGGCAGGATTTGCGCCATCTCGACGATCGTGACCTCCGCGCCCAGCCGGCGGAACGCCAGGCCCAGCTCGCAGCCGATGGGCCCGCCGCCCATGACGATCAGCGAGGACGGGCAGGTCTTGAGCGCGAATACCGTCTCGTTCGTCAGGTAATCGGCCTCCTCCAGCCCGGGTATCGGCGGAACCATCGGCCGCGACCCGGTGGCGATCACGAAGCGACGCGCGCGGACGGTCCGGTCGCCGGCCTGCAGTTCGCCAGGGCCCGTGAAGCGGGCGCGCTCTCGAATGACCGTTACGCCCATGCCCTCGAAGCGCTCCTGCGAGTCCATGGGCGCGATCGACGCAATCACCCCGTGGACATGGTCGTGCACCCGGCGGAAATCGACCTGCGGCGGACCGAGATCGACCCCCAGCTGCCTGGCGTGCGCGGGGTAGGCCGCCGCCTTGGCTGCCGCCAGCAGCGCCTTCGAGGGAACGCAGCCGTAATTCAGGCAGTCGCCGCCCATCTCTCCGGCCTCGATCAGCACGGTCGTCGCGCCCATTTGCGAGGCGCCCGCGGCCACCGACAGACCGGCCGAACCGGCGCCGATCACGCACAGGTCGGGTTTCAGCACGTCGCTCATATCGGTCCCCTCTCCTCATGCACAGCGCGGACGGTCAAGGCGGCTGCGATGACGTCGCTCTCAGTTGGAAGCCCCGGAGCGGCCTTTCCTCCACCTCTTGTAGACGATCGGCAACAGGGACAGAAGCGACAGGCCCAGGATGGGAAGCAGGATTTCCGGATCGAAGATGACCCCCAGATTGGGCGTTTCGCCGCGCTCCAGCAGCGCGCCCAAGCCGTTGCCGACGCTGGCGTAGACGAAGCTTCCGGGAATGATTCCGAGCACCGTGCCCAGCACGTAGACGCCCAGCGGCACGCCGAGCAGCGCCGGCACGAGGTTCACCAGCCAAAACGGAAAGATCGGCACCAGGCGCAGAAACAGAAGGTAGCTGAGCGCGTGTTCGCGAAAACCCTCCTCCATGCGTTTCATCGCCCGACCTGCCTTGGCCTGAAGCACGTCGTGCAGCGCTGTGCGCGCGGCCAGGAAAACCCCGATCGAGCCCAGCGTGGCGCCGATCACCACGTAGACCGTGCCCAACCAGATACCGAAGAGGAAACCTCCCACGATCGTCAGGATCGCGCCGCCCGGCACGGAGAACGCGGTCGCAAGCGCGTAGACCGCGATGAAGGCCAACGGCGCAAGCAGTGCGTTGTCACGCACCTGGGCGCGCAGCCACTCGTGGTGATCGTGCAAGGCCTGGAAGCTCAGGTAGCGGTCGAAGCCCAGCGCGAAGAACAGCACCAGGCCCAGCAGCAGCACGGCCAGAGGAATGAAGCGGCGCACCGCCGCGCGGCGCGTTTGCCGGCCCTCGGGGTGGCCGTCGTTGCCGCCCTCGGGCCGAGGGGTCCTGGATTCTTTCATTGGAAGTTCGGACCTGCGTCCCCCGCGCTGGCGATCGCGATAGCTGCTGCTGTCCACGTGAGTGCATATCCTTCTCAGCTGAACTCCCGTGGCATGCCCACGGTGATGACCTTCGTGGCGCCCTGTCAATCGAGACGCGCCCGCAAACGTCCGTGCGAACGGCCCCAGGCAGGACGAGACGGGCGTCGCGCGCCGGTCTCGTGGCATGTATCATCGCGCCGGAAAAGCGGCCATTCACCATTGTCTCACCTTATGGTGAAGCACCGCCGGATTTGGTTCATCTGCACATGTCCGGCCGGCGGCGGGTAGCGTTGACAGCCAAGCCCGCCGCGCCTATACACGCCCGGCAAAATCCCGGGATCGATCGATCAGATGGAGAGTGAAACGTGAAGCGCACCTATCAACCAAGCGTGCGGGTCCGCAAGCGGCGCCACGGCTTCCGCGCGAGGTCCGCAACCGTGGGCGGCCGCCGCGTGCTGGCGCACCGCCGCCGCAAGGGCCGCAAGAAGCTTTCCGCCTAACCGTTTCGTGGGAAGAGCAGGTTAATGCCTAGGCTCGGGCGGCTCAAAACGCGGCCCGAGTTTCTGAGGGTCGCCGCCGCACGCCGCAAGGCCGTCAGGCCAGGCGTCATCGTGCAGGCGCGCCGGCGCAAGCCGGAGGAGGACAAGGCCGCCACGGGTGACGAGGCGCCGGTCCGCTTCGGGTTGACGGCCAGCCGGAAGGTCGGCGGCGCAGTGGTTCGGAACAGGGCCCGCCGCCGCTTGCGCGCCGCCGCCGAGGCGATTTTGCCGGAACGCGGCCAAACGGGCGTGGACTACGTGCTGATCGCGCGCGCGGCGACCGTGACGCGCTCTTTTCCCGATCTTCTCGGCGACCTCGAGGCGGCGCTTGCGGAATTACACAGGCGGCAGACCGCAGGCGGAAATGGCGGCGGTAGACCGCAGCAGGCGAAAGGAAAGAAAACGCTGGCCATGCGCCAGGCGGGCGCACACTTAAGGCGGCAGGAGCGCGAGGGACGGTCATGACGGCGGCTGCGCAGAAGGCGACGAGCAGCGTAACCGGGGTGCTGCGGGGCACCGCGGTTTTTGCCGTGCTGTTGCCGGTTCGCGTCTACCGGCTGGCAATCTCTCCCTATATGCCGATGAGCTGCCGGTACTGGCCGAGCTGCTCGACCTACGCGCTCCAGGCCGTGCAGTCTCACGGCCCTTTGCGCGGCGCGTGGTTGGCGCTCGGCCGGATCTTGCGCTGCCACCCGTGGGGCGGCTGGGGCTACGACCCCGTGCCGAACGCCGACGGATGCCGCGCCTGCGCAGACGACATCGACCATTCCAGCCACCCTGTGGCAGTCACGGCACCCCTGCCCCATCGCGCCCGGCTGAACGATCGGTGATCGCCGGCACGACGTATCTTCAAGGAGCGAGCGCACCTTATGGAGCAGCGTAACGTCATCATCGCGATCGTTCTCTCCGTCGCGATATTGCTGGGCTTCCAGTTTTATCTGACGGAGACGCGGCCGCCAGCCCCGCCGCAGCCGGCGCAGACCGCCGGGCAGCCCGGCGATGCCTCGACGGCCCCGGACGTGGCGAGCGCGCCGACGGCCGCGGGACAACCGCGAGTGCCCGCCGGCGTCGCCCGCCAGCAGGCGCTCGAGGATTCGCCGCGCGTGGAGATCGATACGCCGACCCTGAAAGGCTCGATCTCCCTTATCGGCGGGCGTGTCGATGATCTGATCCTCAAGAATTACCGGGAGACGGTTGAGCCCACCAGCGACAAGATCGTCCTGCTCTCACCCGAAGGCACGCCGAAGGCCTATTACGCGGATTTCGGCTGGGCCGGCGCCGCCGAGGATATCGAGGTCCCCGGCAGCGACACGCGCTGGCAGGCAAGCGGCGGCCCCCTCAAGCCGGACAACCCGGTGACCCTCAGTTGGAGCAACGGCGCGGGACTGACCTTCGAGCGGACCTACGCGGTGGACGAGAACTATCTCTTCACCGTCACCCAGCGCATCGTCAACGAAAGCGGCAACGCGGTCGACCTGGCGCCTTACGGGCTGGTCAAGCGCAGCGGAACGCCCGACGTCCTTGGCTTCTACATCCTGCACGAGGGTCTGATCGGGGTGCTCGAAGACACGCTGAGGGAGATCGATTACGACGACTTGCAGGACGAAGGCCGCATCCAGCAAACGACGATCGGCGGCTGGCTGGGAATCACCGACAAATACTGGCTGGTCGCCCTGGTGCCCGAGCAGAGCGAGCAGATCGTCACCCGCTTCGTGCACACCGCTCCGCAGGGCGTCGACCGTTATCAGACCGACTACCTCTATTCCACGCGCAGCGTGCCAGCCGGCAGCAGCGTGGAAGTCACAAGCCGCTTGTTCGCCGGCGCGAAGAAGGTGCTGCTGCTCGACCGCTACGAAGAGGAATACGGCATCCAGAAATTCGACCTCGCCGTCGATTTCGGCTGGTTCTATTTCCTTACCAAGCCCTTCTTCCTGGCGCTGCACACCTTCGCGCAGTGGTTCGGCAACTTCGGTCTCGGCATTCTGCTGCTGACCGTGCTGATCAAGCTCGTCTTCTTCCCGCTGGCCAACAAGTCCTACAAATCGATGGCGCGCATGCGCAAGCTGCAGCCGAAGATGGTGGAGTTGCGCGAGCGCTTCGGCGACGACAAGCAGCGCCTGAACCAGGAGATGATGGAGCTCTACAAGCGCGAGAAGGTCAATCCGGTCTCGGGCTGCCTGCCGATCGTCATCCAGATTCCGGTCTTCTTCGCGCTCTACAAGGTGCTCTTCGTCACCATCGAAATGCGCCACGCGCCTTTCTTCGGCTGGATCCGCGACCTCTCGGCGCCGGATCCGACGAGCATCCTGAATCTTTTCGGGCTGCTGCCCTGGGCGGTGCCCGAGCTGGGCGCGATGGACATCCTGAACATCGGCATTCTGCCCATCATCATGGGCATCACCATGTTCGCGCAGCAGAAACTGAACCCGCAGCCCGCCGATCCGACGCAGGCGCGCATCTTCATGATGCTGCCAATCGTCTTCACCTTCATCCTGGCGCGCTTCCCGGCCGGGCTGGTGATCTATTGGACCTGGAACAACCTGCTGACCATCCTGCAGCAGTACGTGATCATGCGCCGCCAGGGCGTGCCCATCGGCGGCAAGATGCCGGCGCTCAATCTGCCCGGCATGAAGCCCGCCGAGGAGAAAAAGGACGAAGGCTCCTCCGCCGGCGAGGCCAAAGCCGGTGGCGAAAGCGCGGGCAAGAAATCCTCGGCGCAGAAACCCGCCGCTGCAAAGACCGAGGACAAGGCCGCAGCCGGGGACGGGGCCGCCGCGAAGCCGGCGAAGGCGCAGGCCAAGCGCAAGCAATCCGGCGGCAAGTCGCGTTCCGGCGGCAAGTCGCGTTCCGGCGGCTCCAGCCGCTCGCGCAGCCGCAAACGCAAGTAGCCTCGCCCTCATCCCGGCGGCCGAACGGAGCCTGGACGCATGTCGGACGATGCACAGGAGCGCGAGGCCGCTGCGGAGTCCGCCGAGCGCAGGGCCTACGGCCGTTGGCTCTTCGCCCAGGAGTGCCGCTTCGTCATCGGCGCCGTGGACGCCGCCCAGGTCCCTGACCTCGAACTGCCGGAAGTCGCCTTTGCGGGCCGCTCGAACGTCGGCAAGTCCAGCCTGGTCAATGCATTGACCGGCCGCAAGACACTGGCGCGCACCTCCTCCACGCCCGGGCGCACGCAACAGCTCAACTTCTTCGACCTCGGCGGCCGGCTGATCCTCGTCGATCTTCCCGGCTACGGCTACCACAAGGCGGGAAAGACCGCCGGCAAACGCTGGAGCCGGCTGGCCCAGGATTACCTGAAGGGGCGGGTCATGCTGCGCCTGGCCTGCCTGCTGGTGGACGCCCGGCACGGCCTCAAGGACAGCGACCGCACCGTCATGCAGGACCTAGACGGCGCGGCGGTCGCTTACCGGGTGGTGTTGACCAAGGCGGACAAGGTCAAGCCGGACGCTCTGGCAGCGCGCGTCGGCGAAGTGGAGGAGGAGTTGAAGAGGCATCCCGCCGCCCAGCCACAGGTGCAGACGACAAGCGCGCTCACCGGCGCTGGAATCGAGGAGCTGCGCGGCGAACTCGCGGCGCTGGCGAAAGACGCCGGCTAGAGGTAGTCTCGGGCCGCTATGAATCGGACGGCCCGCAATTTCAGCGAAACCAAGCACTGGCTGCGAACGGCGAAGACCCTCACCGAGGCGCTGCCGTTCATGCGCCGCTACAGCGGCAAGACCTTCGTGATCAAATACGGCGGTCACGCGATGGGCGAGCCCGAGCTGGCCCACCTCTTCGCCCAGGATATCGTGCTGCTGAAGCAGGTGGGCATCCACCCGGTCGTGGTGCATGGCGGCGGCCCGCAGATCGGCCGCATGCTGGAGCGGCTGGCCGTGAAGAGCGAATTCGTCGACGGGCTGCGGGTGACCGATCAGGAAACCGTCGAGATCGTCGAGATGGTGCTGTCGGGCACCATCAACAAGCAGATCGTTTCCTCGATCAACGCTGCCGGCGGCACCGCCATCGGCGTCTCCGGCAAGGACGGCGGGCTGATCCAGGCGAACAAGCTTCGCCGCACAAAGCGCGACGAGACCTCGAATATCGAGAAGATCATGGACCTCGGCTTCGTGGGCGAGCCGCGCTACGTGAACCCGCAGATCCTGACCTCGCTGCAGGATTCCGGCATGATTCCGGTGATCGCGCCGCTCGGCGTGGGACCGCAGGGCGAGACCTACAACATCAACGCCGATACCGTGGCCGGCGCCGTGGCGGCGGCCATCGGCGCCTCGCGCCTGCTTCTCCTGACCGATATCATCGGCGTGCTCGACAAGGAGAAGAATCTGGTGCCGGAGCTCTCGGCCGAGCGCACCCGCACGCTGATGGCGGACGGCACGATCACCGGCGGCATGATCCCCAAGCTGGAGACCTGTCTGCACGCCGTGGAAAGCGGGGTCGACGCCGCGGTGATCCTTGACGGCCGCGTGCCGCATTCCATGTTGCTGGAGATCTTCACCGACCGGGGCATAGGCACCCTGATCCACCGCGGCTGACACTTGGCCATGACCGACTTGAGTGAAGCTATCGCGACCCGTCGGACCCCGCCGCAGGAGGTGGAGGTCTGGCTGTTCGATCTCGACAACACACTCTATCCGGCCTCCTGTCGCCTGTTCGATCAGGTGGAGCGGCGAATGGCCGAGTTCATCTGCGGCTTCCTCTCGATCACCGAGGAAGAGGCCCACGCGCTGCGCCGGCAATACTGGCAGGAGCACGGCACGACGCTCTCGGGCCTGATGCTGAACCACGGCCTGGACCCAGAGGACTTTCTGGCCTACGTGCACGAGATCGACCTCTCGGCGATGCGCCCGGATGCACGACTGAACCGGGCGCTGGAGCGCCTGCCTGGTCGCAAGCTCGTCTTCACGAACGGCTCGATGCGCCATGCCGCGCGGATTTTGGAACGGCTGGAGTTGACGCATCACTTCGAGGCCGTCTTCGACATCGCCGCGGCCGACTATGTGCCCAAGCCGGAGAGCGGCGCCTACGACGCGCTCGTGCGGCGCCATGACGTGCGGCCGGACCGCGCGCTCTTCGTCGAGGATACGGCCAAGAACCTGCCTCCGGCCGCGCGCATGGGCATGACCACGCTGTGGCTGCACCACGAGCATTCGCGCCCGCCGGAGGCGGAGGCGGAAGCGCATATCCACCACCGCACGGACGACCTCGCCGGGTGGATCGAGGGGCTGCTGGAAGACCGCGCTCGGCGTTGACAGCCGTGCCGGGCTCGCGCATGGTCCAGCGGCTCCTCCACCGACCCCGATCCCAGTTTTGAAGCGGGTTCCAGGCACATGAACCTAGAAGACTTGCAGTCCGTTATCGACCAGGCGTGGGAAGACCGGGAGATGATCTCTCCGGAGACCAAGGGCACGGTCCTCGACGCCGTCGAACTGGCGCTGGCCGGTCTCGACGACGGCACCTACCGCGTCGCCGAACAGCGCGACGGCGCCTGGCACATCAACCAGTGGCTCAAAAAGGCGGTGCTGCTGTCGTTCCGGCTCTACGACATGAAGCCCATGCCGGGGGGGCCGCGCGACGAGGAATTCGGCCAGGCCGCGTGGTTCGACAAGGTGCCCTCCAAGTTCTCCGGCTGGGGCGAGCGGCATTTCCGCGATGCCGGCTTTCGCGCCGTGCCGACCTGCGTGGTGCGGCGCTCGGCCTACATCGCGCCGGGCGTCGTGCTGATGCCCTGCTTCGTCAATGTCGGCGCGCGCGTGGACAGCGGCACGATGATCGACACCTGGGCGACGGTGGGCTCCTGCGCCCAGGTCGGCAAGAACTGCCATATCTCCGGCGGCGCCGGCATCGCTGGCGTGCTGGAGCCGCTGCAGGCCAACCCCGTGATCATCGAGGACAACTGCTTCGTGGGTGCGCGCGCCGAGGTGGCCGAAGGGGTGATCGTGGAAGAGGGCTCCGTCCTTTCCATGGGTGTCTACATCGGCGCGTCGACCAAGATCGTCGATCGCGAGAGCGGCGAGATTTTCCGCGGGCGCGTCCCGGCCTTCTCCGTCGTCGTGCCCGGAACCATGCCCGGCAAGCCGCTGCCCGACGGAAGCCCGGGTCCGGGCCTCTATTGCGCGGTCATCGTCAAGCGCGTGGATGAAGCCACCCGCGCGAAGGTTTCCATCAACGAACTGCTGCGGACCTGAATCTTGGGTGCGAACCTGTCCGGATCGGATCAAACAACCCTGGATCCGGTGGATCTTGCCCGCCGGCTGATTCGCTGTCCCAGCGTCACGCCGAAGGAAGCCGGCGCCCTGGACTTGCTGGACGCGGAGCTTGGCGCCCTCGGCTTCAAGGTCTGGCGCAAGACCTTCTCGGAAGAAGGCACCGAGGACGTCGAGAACCTCTATGCGCGCCTCGGCGAGGCTTCACCCAATCTGTGCTTTGCCGGACACACCGACGTGGTCCCCGTCGGCGACGAGCGGGCCTGGAGCGTCGACCCCTTCGAAGGCGCGCTGAAAGACGGAGTCCTGATCGGCCGCGGCGCGGTCGACATGAAAGGCGCGATCGCGGCCTTTGTCGGCGCCACGGCCGAGATCCTGTCGCGCCATGACGGGCGGCCGCCGGCGGGGTCCATCTCCTTGCTGATCACGGGCGACGAGGAAGGCCCCAGCATCAACGGAACGCGCAAGATGCTGGCCTGGCTGGCCGAACGGGGCGAAACGCTGGATGCCTGCATCGTCGGTGAACCCACCAGCGGCGAAGCGCTGGGCGACACCGTCAAGATCGGCAGGCGCGGAAGCCTGAGCGCGACACTCACCGTCTACGGCACGCAGGGCCACAGCGCCTATCCGCAGTATGCCGACAATCCCATTCATCGCATGGTGCGCATGCTGGATGCCGTCACGGCCGAGGCCATGGACGAGGGCAGCGAACATTTCGAGGCGACGACCCTGCAGGTCACCACGATCGATGTGGGCAATCCCGCGGGCAACGTGATCCCGGCCAAGGCCACGGCGGCGCTCAACGTGCGCTTCAACGACCTGCACAGCGGCGAGGAGGTGGAGCGCTGGGTCCGCGAGCGACTGGACCGGGAGGGCGCGGCCTACGATCTGCAGGTCCGTGTTTCCGGCGAAAGCTTCCTTTCCCCGCCCGGCCCACTTTCGGATGCCCTCAGCGCCGCGGTGCGTGAATGCGCCAACCTGACGCCCGAACTTGGCACCGGTGGCGGCACCTCGGATGCGCGATTCATCAAGGATTATTGCCCGGTCGCCGAGCTGGGACTGAAGAACGGCACCGCTCACAAGGTGGACGAGCAGGCCGCGCGCTCCGATATAGAGACTCTCACCGCCATCTACGCCAAGGCCATCGAACGCTTCCTGCAATCATGATCCCCCGGCCCAGCCCGCAAGAAACCAGCTATGCACTCTACGGCGTTTGGCGGCTCGCCCGGCTGGACCCGAGTGGACTGTCCTACCTCGAGGAAACCGAGGAGGCGTTCTGGAAATCCTTCTTCGCCGCGGTCATCTGCGTGCCGTTCTACGTGGTCCTGGTGGTGGTGCAGCTGGGACAGGTCGAGCTGGGCGCCGGAGCCGTCAAGATTTTCGCGGTCGAGACCATCAACTACGTGATTTCCTGGGTCGCCTTTCCGCTGGTCGCATGGCACCTGAGCCAGATGCTGAATCGGCAGGAGAACTACATCCGCTATATCGTCGCCTTCAACTGGGCGAAGGTCATCCAGTTCCTGATTTTCCTGCCGTTCGTCCTGGCGGGGGCAGCGGGCCTGTTCGGCGACCTGCGCGGCCTGATCACCCTGGGTGCGACCGTGCTGATCCTTGCCTACATCTGGTACATCACCAAGCACGGCCTGGGCGTGGACGGCGGACCGGCGGCGGGGCTCGTCATCATCGACCTGTTCATAAGCATCGCCGTCGACCTGGTGGCCAAGTCGATGATCGTCGCCTCCTAGCCCGGCCATTCGCCTAGAGCAGGCTCGCCAGCAGCGTCGCGATACCGAGAAACGAAAAGAAACCCGCTATATCCGTGACGGTCGTCAGAATGATCGATGACGACTGCGCCGGGTCTTGGCCCAGACGTCGCAGGGTGATCGGTACGACGGCCCCCGCGAACCCGGCGGCGATCATCGCCAGAATCATGGAACTGGTGATCACCGCCACGAGGCCCAGCGAACCGCTCCAGATATAGACCCCCACGCCGCAGGTGACGGCGACGCCGACACCGTTGAGGAAACCGACGTTGATCTCCTTCAGTGTGACTTTCGGCCATTCTCGAGGCGTGATCTCGCGCAGCGCGAGGCCCCGCATCGTAACCGCCAAGGCCTGCGCGCCGGCGTTGCCCGACTGACCGGCCACGACTGGCAGCAACACGGCGAGTGCGGTGAATTGCGCGATCGTGCTTTCGAAGAGACCGACGACAGCCGCGGCCATGAAAGCGGTCAGGAGATTGATCTGCATCCAGGGAAGCCGTTTGCGCACCGCGAACAGCGGACTGGAGAGCGCGCGCTCGTCCTTGCTCGCGCCGACCATGGTCTGAATGTCGGCCGTCGTGTCCTCGTGCGCCGCCTGCACCAGCTGGTCATAGGCGATGATGCCAAGGAGGC
>JAWVYK010000082.1:0-10584 GCA_033722755.1 Rhodovibrionaceae bacterium
CCCGTCCGGCAGGTTCTCCAGGCCGCGAACCTCGTAGGAAAGCCCACAGACCACCCGCAGTGCGCCCAAGATTCCGCCGATCCACAGATCTCCTGCGCGCAGCAGCACGTGGCGCGGCGCGGCCAGAAGCGGCAGGCAGACGATGAACAGGACCGCCGTCCAGCCGAAGAAAAAAGCGTTGAAGATCAGCGAGCGGATGACGGTCACGGATCGTTATCCACTTGCCGCTTGCTCTGCGCCGCTCTCGGTCGTCCAGGCGTGGATGGCGATGCGCACCTGGGCCAGCAGGTACTTGGTGTATTCTCCGATCAGCAGCATGGCCGTGCCCGGCCAGCGCCACCAGTCGTCCTGGCGCACATGCGGCGGGAAGACCGGGTGGGCGACGATCTCAGCCTGCGGCATAAGGCGCCGAAACTCCAGCAGGCTGCGCGGCATATGGTAGGCGCCGGTGACCAGCCGCAGGGACGAATAGCCGTGCTCTGCCATCCAGCGGGCCGTTTCGCGCGCATTGCCCAGCGTATTGTCGGCGTCGTGGCCGAGATCGACGCGCTGGCCAAGGTTGCCGGCGTCCTCTTCGCGCACGCGCAACAGCTCGCGCAGATCGACGCCGCGGTAGACGCCGGATACGAAGAGCCGCTCCGCCATGTCCCGGCGCAGCAGTTCGAGGCCTTCGCCCAGGCGTCCGCTGCCGCCGGTCAGAACGACGATGGCATCCGTGCGGCGTACCGGCGCCTCGATCGCGCCGGGCAGGTTGGCGACGAACCAGATGAGGCCCAGCGCGTAGGCGACGAGCGCCGCCAACCCCAGCGCGATCAGCCGGAAGGTTCCTCTAGGGCGCTGCGGGCGGCGCAGGAAGGCGGGCAGGATCTGCATCGGTCAACTGCACGGGTCAATGCACGAAGACTTTGCCTGCTGCGACGCACGGTCTGCAAGGGCGCACGCCATCTGGCCTAGGCCATGCGCGAGAGCGTGCGGAGCACGGTCCAGCGCGCGGTCAGCATGGCGACCAACGCGCTCAACACGGGCAGGATGGCCAGGAGCACCCAGGCCGTATCGTTCAGCGTCGGCGAGGGCAGCAGCTCGGTTCCGTCGCCGTAGACCAGACGCCGTATGGCCAGCATCGTTGCCACCGCGAGCAGGAGCCCGACGATTCCGCCCTTGAGCCCGAGCCGCAGGGAGTGGTTCTGAAACTGCCGGGCGACGTAGGAGTCCTGCGCGCCGATAAGGTGCAGGACCTCGATCACCCTGTGGTGGATGGCCAGGCCCGTGCGGGTCACGAAGACGACGGAGGCGACCGCGGTCGCGCCGACGAGGAGCACGATCAGCGCGGCCAGAATCTGGACGGTGTTGGAAAATTCCAGCAGCTCGCCCAGCCACTGCCGATGGTCGTCGAGAAGCGCCCCGGGGACCTTCGCGGCCAGCCGGGCCTGCAGCGGCTCCAGGTCGATGTCGGCGCCGGCCTCGAAGCGCACCGTGATCAGTGCCGGCATCGGCAGGTCGGCCAGGGACTTCACATCGCCCAGCCAGGGTTCTATCAAGGCCGAGGTTTCCGCCTCCTCCAGCACGCTGACCTCGCGCACGCCTTCGGCCGTCTCCAGTACGGCCACGGCGGCATCGACGCGCGATTGCAGCGTCTCGGAGGTTCCGGCGGGCGGCGGCGGCACCTGCACGGTGGCCCGGTCGCTCAGTCCTCTGTCCCAGCGCGCGGTCACTTGCTGAACGGTCAGCGCCGCACCCAAGGCCAGCGCCGCCAGATAGACCATCAGCGCGATCAGCCAGGGAAGAAAGCGCGCCGAGGCGTCGCGGTGCAGAGGCAGGTCTTTGCGAAGGCTGGTGCGCGCCATTCAGGCCTCCGCGTCGGCCGATGATTGGCGCTGCTTGCGCGGACGCGGGCGCAGGAAGGCGCGCCCGCCCTCGAGCTTGATGACCGGATGCTCGAAGCGCGAAATCATGCCCTCGTTGTGGGTTGCAACGATCACGGTCGTGCCGAGCTTGTTCAACTCCTCGAAAAGATACAGCAGACGCACGGCGATGCGGTCGTCCACGTTGCCGGTCGGCTCGTCAGCGATCAGCAGGCTGGGCCGCCCGATGACGGCGCGGGCGATGGCCACGCGCTGTTGCTGGCCGCCGGATAGCGTCGGCGGCAGGGCGTGAAGGTGATCGGCCAAGCCCACCCAGTTGAGCAGTTCCGTCACGTGCTTGACGATCTTCTGATGCGGCTGCCCCTGCACGCGAAGCGGCAGCGCCGCGTTTTCCAGAGCGCTCAGATGCGGCAGCAGGCGAAAATCCTGGAAGACGACTCCGATGCGCCGACGCAGGTAGGCCCGGTCGTCGCGCGACAGCGCCGTCACGTCGCGGCCGAACAGGCTGATCTGCCCCTCGCTTGGTCGCTCGGCCAGGTAGACGAGCTTCAGCAGCGACGATTTGCCCGCGCCACTCGGACCCAAAAGGAAATGAAAGCTGCCGGGCTCCAGATGGAACCCGACGTCGTTCAAGACCGTGCCGCCATTGCCGTAGCGGAAACTGACGTTTTCGAAGCGGACCAAAGCGGCTTTTCTCCAGCGAAAGGCAGGCAAAGCATGGCACAGGCACACGTCCAAGGCAAAGCCAGCCTGGGTCGGGTACGTGCCTTGTCAGGACTCTTGATGACGATTTATAAGTCTACTCCACCGCTTTTCTCGGCCAAGGGCGACAATGATCCTCACCTGCCCCGCCTGCTCGAACCGCTTTCTCGTAGACGACGACGCCATCGGCCCTAAGGGCCGGCGCGTGCGCTGCGGATCGTGCGATCACGAATGGCTGCAACTGCCCAATCCGGAGAAACTCGAGGAGGCGCCCGCCGAAGCCGTCGCTGGCCAGAAACAGGCCGCCGCCAAGCAGCACGCGACCGCCGGGGCCGGAGACGAGGGCTATGTGCCGCCGCAAGAATCCAAAAAGGCGCCTGCCTCCGGAAAAGCCGAACAACCGACGGCAAAGGCGTCCAAGAAATCAGATACGGCGGAGAAAGCCGAAACGTCGTCCAAGAAGGTCATCCGCTTCGCAGAGGAAACCAAAGCGGCGTCCGCGTCTGCGCGTCCGCAGACGGAAAAGGAGGCGGCTGCGAGCGCTGCGGAAGCGGGATCGCGCAAGGAGGCCGCGGAGGCGGCGGCCCGGACCTATGCCACCGATGAACCCGAAGTCGAAAGTGCATCCGCCGACCGGGGCCGCGGCGGTCTCTGGCTGCTCCTCGTCGCGCTCCTGGCTGGTCTTGTCATTGCCGGCTATGCCGGGCGCACGCAAATCGTCGAGCGTTTCCCGGGGCTGAAGCCGGCTTACGAGGCTCTCGGTATCGGCGTTGGGGTTCCGGGTGCCGGCCTCCGGCTTTTCAACATCACCTCGGTGCAGCGCCAGGAGAACGACGCCACCGTATTGATGATCGAAGGCGAGATTCGCAACGCGACGAGTCGCGCCATCGAGGTGCCGCCGCTGCAGGTGAAGATTTTCGATGCCGAGGGCGACGTGATCTCGTCTTGGGTTTTCGAAACCGACATCGGCTCGCTGCCGGGCGGCGAGACCGGCGCCTTTCAGACCAAGGCAGTCAATCCGCCGACCGACGGCGTGGACACCCGGCTGACCTTCATCGATCCGCAATCTCTGCCCTGATTGCGCGGGCTTCGGCGGACGACGATTTCCCTTCGGAAATTCACGTTTGTTTAAATTTCAAGGGCTAGGCTCGACCCCTCGCGGTTCGCGGTGGCGGACTGCCCGTTTGGGGCCTGCGATTCTTGGGGTGTCGCAGGCGGAGGAGACGACGTGGCACGAATCTTGTTGGCGGAAGACGATCCATCGGTTCGGGAATTCGTGCAAAGGGCGCTTGCCCTTAAAGGCCATGCCGTCACCTCCGTCGGCGACGGCGAGGCCGCCTTGGCGGCCTTGACCGAGGGCGGGTTCGATCTGGTGCTCAGCGACGTGGTCATGCCGGGGATGGACGGTATGGACCTGAGCCGCACCGTGGTCGACCGGCATCCGGGTCTGCCGGTTCTTCTGATGACCGGCTACTCGGCGGAGCGCGACCGTGCGCACGACCTGGATACCCTGGTCGTCCAGGTCATCACCAAGCCGTTCACACTGCAGGAACTGTGCGAGTGCATCGATGAGATGCTGACCGCCGACTCGCGACCGGGAATGGAAGCGCAGTTCGTGCCCGGCAGCGCGCCGGCCCGGCCAAAATCCGGCATCGCGGTGCGTGGGCTTCAGAAACGGTCGAGCAGCCGGTCGATGTAGTTGCGCTCGATCTCGGGACGGCTACGCTCGCCGGCGCGCCGGCGCAATTCCCTGAGGATTTCCTGTGCGCGCTGGATGTCGGCTCCCGCCGGGATCTCGACGCCCTCTGTGGACTCCACGCCCTGGCCGCCGGGCCTGCGGCCCAAGGGGTCGGGCTGCTGTCCCGGCCGCGCGCCGATGCGACCCTGGCCCCCGCCCGGCTGATCCATCATCTGCTCGCTCAGGCGGTCGGCCAGTTCGGAAATGCCCTGTTGCAGGAAATCGAGGGCGCGGGTCTGCGGGCCGATGGCCTCGCCCGGCGCGTTGCGGCGCAAGGCGTCCTCCGCCCCACGCATTTGCTGCTCTGCGCGGCCCATCGGCTGCGGGATTTCGCCGAGCGCCTCGCCAAGCTGGCGCATCATGTCGCCGAGCGCGCGGCGCAGCGCCTCCTGGGAGTCGGCGTCCTGCAGGCTCTGTCCGAGCGCCTGCGAACCTTCGCTGCTGCGCTCGCCCTGCCGGCCGGTACGCCCGCGGCTGCCGGTTTCGCCCGGTCGGCCTTCCTGCGAGCGCCGGAAGCTGCGATCCAGCAAGTTGCGCTGCTCGCGCATAAGCTGGTCCATATCGCGCATCATGCGCATGGCGCGGCGCTGTTGCTCCGTCATTTGCTGCGCGAAGGGCTGCATCTGCAGGTTCTCGAGGATCTGCTGCATCTGCTGCAGCAGTTCCTGCGCCGCCTGGCGCGCGCCGTTCTGCGCCAGCTCGCGCATCGTCTGGATCATTTCCTGCAGATCGCGCTGGCCCAGGACCTGGGCGTTGTCGGGCGGCGGCGGGAGGTCCTGGTTCTCGCTCATCCGATCTCGCAGCTGCTCCGCCATGGCCTCCAGATAGCGATCGAGCGCGCGTTCCAATTCGTCCATGAGGCGCTGAATTTCCTCGTCGGACGCACCGCGCGCCAGCGCCTCCATCAGCCGCTGCTGCGCATCCCTCAGATCGCGTTCGGCGATCGCCAGGTCTCCGTCCTCCAGGCGCAGCGCCGCCTCCCAGAGCAGTTGCTGGACCTCGGCGATGGCGTTCGCTCCGCTGTCGTAGACAAGCCGCCGCTCGGCCGTCTTCATGGTCAGGCCCACGACGATATCGCCGAAGTAATGCGACGGCCGCTCGTAAAGCGCGGCCAGGGTATTGGCCACCTCGAAGCGGGCACCCTCGGGGTCGACGCTCAGGCGCTTGCGCAACTCGACCAGCGCACGGGCCAGCGGATGACTGAAAATCCGCTCCGGCAGCACGGTTCGGAAGGTGCCGCTGCTTCCGGCCTGGCCAATGGCGTCGGTGGCCACCAGCGTGATTTCCACCGGCAGCCCCGCCCAGACATGCGAGGTCAGGTCGAAGTAGCTGGCGCCGTCCAAACTGGTCCGGTCGCCCGGCGTCAGCGGCAGTTCCAGTTGCAAGGGCGCGTCATCGGAAGCATCTGTTCTCCTGATGCTCAGGCTCAGGCTTTTGACCCCGTAGTCGTCCGTCGCGGCGTAGTCGATTCGCAGCGCCGCTCTCTCGGTGCGCGAGGGCGGACTGACGAATTCAGCGGTCGGGTCTTCATCGGGAACCACCGAAACCCGCCACCGAGCCAGGATATCGTCGTCGTCATGGCCGACCGCGATATGCTCGCCTTTATCGATCACCGCCTCCACCTTGTAGGCGCCGGGAGCGACCTGCTTGAAGGGATGCCGGGACTGGCCGATTGTCAGCGCCGGTTCATCGCCTTCGCTTTGGAAGCGGGCCAGAACACGGCTGCCAAGCGGCAGACCGAGAACGGGCGCGCCGTCGCCGGCTTCTTCGACACTGTCGGCCAGATCGAGGAATCGCGGCGGCTGGCCCGTGTAAGCCGGCGGATTCACCCAGATGTCCAGCATGGCCCGCTGCTCGGCCGCCGACGCGCTCCTCAGATCGGGTGCCAGCGCCTGGCCCAGCCGTGCCCTCCACTCGTCGCCGGCGCCGACGGCCGCGATAACGAGAAGCAGGGCGAGCAACGCACGCAGACCCAGTGGATCGACTCCCGCCAGCGAGGCGCGCGGCGGACGCACACGCAGGTGCCGCAGATTGCGGATCATCCGCTTGCGGTGGATGCGCCAAAGCGTGCGTGTGGAGGCGTCCTCGTATCCGGTGGCCTGCAAGTCGTCCAGCGAGGACAGGGGACGGTGGGGCAGGTCGCTGTCCCGCTCCAGCCGGCGGCGCATGGCTTGCATCTCCGGCAAGCGAAAGCCCCTGACGCCGCGCCAAAGTCCGAACAGAAAGCCGGCGGCCAGCAAGACAAGCACGAGGAGATGAAGCCAACCGGGCAGGAGCGGCAGAACACCGCTCAACCCGGCGACAAGGGCAAGGCCTGCGACACCCAGCGCCGGCCAGAGGCGCGGCCACAGCCGTTCCCAGGAGAGCACCAGAGCCGCCAGGCCCAGGCGTAGGCGAACAGCCAGCGGCAGGCGTGTCTTGCCACGCCGCAGGAGCTCCAACCCACTATCGCGCATGACGGTTACCGGTCATTCGAGCCTCTTTGCAGCAACTCATAATCGCGCCCTTCGCTTTGGCGCGCAAGTTGGCCTTCGCAAAGGGCGCGCCGCCTAGCTTTCCGGCGCCCGGCCACCCGACTCGGGACCGCCGTCTTCCAGCCAGCCGGGCAGCCGATCGACGGCGATCAGCGCTTCGTAATCGCCGCGCGGACGGATCACCGCCCAGTCGTCGCCAGACACCATGACCTCGGGCACCAAGAGCCTGGAATTATAAGTTGACGACATTACGGCTCCGTAAGCGCCCGCAGAGAAAATGGCGAGGAAATCGTTCTCGGCAAGCTCGGGAAGTTGCCGTTGGGCGGCCAGGGTGTCCCCGGTCTCGCAGACCGGGCCGACAACGTCGGCCGGGCTCAGCGGTGCATCGCCGGCGTGCTCGCGCAGGGTGCGGACGTCATGCCAGGCGTCGTAAAGGCTCGGCCGGATAATGTCGTTCATCGCCGCGTCGATGACGACAAATCGCCGCGAAAGGCCGTGCTTGACGTAGATCACCTGCGCCAGCAGCACGCCGGCGGCAGCCGTCAAATGCCGTCCGGGCTCGAAGATGAGCTGCGCATCCAGCCCCGCGGTTGCCTCGGCCACCAGCTGCGCATAGTCCTGCGGGCTGGGGGCGCGCTCGCCGCGGTAAGCCACGCCCAAGCCGCCGCCCAGATCGAGGCGGCTCAGCGGCACGCCGCTGGCGCGGATCTCGCCGTAGAGTCCGACGAGCTTCGAGAAGGCGTCGCGAAACGGCTGCAGCTCGGTCAGCTGCGAGCCGATGTGGACGGCCAGACCAAGCGGCTCGACCGCCGGAAGCTCGCGGGCGCGAGAGACGACCCGACCCACGTGGTCGAGGTCGATGCCGAACTTGTTCTCCGATTTGCCCGTGGTGATCTTGGAATGGGTGCGCGCATCGACGTCGGGGTTGACGCGGATGGCGACCGGCGCGCGCTTGCCGCGGCCTTCGGCCACTTGCGCGAGGGCCTCCAGCTCCGGCAGCGATTCGACGTTGAACTGGTAGATGCCGGCATCCAGCGCCACGGCCATCTCCGCGCGTGTCTTGCCGACGCCGGCAAAGACGGTCTTTTCGGGCGGCACGCCCGCCGCCAGCGCGCGGCGCAGCTCGCCTTCGGACACCACATCGGCGCCCGCTCCGCGCCCGGCCAGCGTGCGGATCACCGCCTGATTGGAATTCGCTTTCAGGGCATAGCAGATCAGGGGATCGAGACCGGCCTCACGCAGTGCGCCGGCAAAGCCGTCATAGGCATTTTCCAGCGCCGCGGTCGAATAGACGTAGACCGGCGTTCCCACGGCGCGCGCGATGCGGTCCAGAGGAACGGATTCGGCGTGAAGCCGGCCGTCGCGATAGGCGAAGCTGCTCACTGTACGACGCCGCGGGTGTCCTCGCCCTCCTCTTGGGGAGCGACCTCTTCTTCCTCGACGGTGTCCTCGAAGCCTTCGTCCTTCGGAAAGTCCGAGGCGTCGGGATAGATGTCCACGCCGCCGCGGATTCCGCCGGGCTCGCGAAGCGTCTTGGTCGGCGCCAGGAGATCGCCTTCCAGGACCATGCTCGAGGGCTTGGGATAAGTGCGGGGATAGGTGGAGCCCTCCGGCGGCTCGGGTGGGCCCTTCTTGCCGCAGGACGCCAGCACCAGAACGGCGGCCGCCGCTGCGGCCAACGCATATGCGCGCCGCCGGCTCACAGGAACCGCTCCCGCGCGCGCGCCGCCTGCGCGCGAACGTTGTCCGGCGCGGTCCCGCCATAGGACGTTCGGCTGGCGACCGAGCGCTCGACGCTCAGAACCTCGTAAACGTCCTCTGTGATCTTCGGCTCCACGGCCTGCATCTCCTGCAACGGCAGCTCGGCAAGACCGCAGCCGCGCGAGTCCGCCTTCTGCACGATCGACCCTGTCACGTGGTGGGCGTCCCGGAACGGCAGGCCGAGGACGCGCACCAGCCAGTCCGCAAGGTCCGTGGCCGTCAGGAAGCCCGCGGCGGTCGCCGCGCGCAACGCCTGCCGGTCGGCCTGCATGTCGGCGACCATGCCAGCGGTTGCGTGCACGCACAAGACGAGGCTGTCGGCGGCATCGAACACCGGTTCCTTGTCTTCCTGCATGTCCTTGCCGTAGGCGAGCGGCAGCCCCTTCATGACGATCAGCAGCGCATTCAGCGCGCCGATGATGCGCCCCGACTTGGCGCGCACGAGTTCGGCGGCGTCCGGGTTCTTCTTTTGCGGCATGATCGAACTGCCGGTGGTGAAGGCGTCGGACAGATGCAAGAAGCCAAAGCCGTCGGAGCACCAGATCACCATTTCCTCGGCCAGCCGCGAAAGATGCACCGCCAGGATGGCCCCGGCGGAGAGGAACTCCAGCGCGAAATCCCGGTCGGAGACGCTGTCGATGGAATTCGCGGTGGGCCGGTCGAAGCCCAGCGCCCGCGAGGTTGCCTGCCGATCGATCGGGAACGAGGTGCCGGCCAGCGCCGCCGCGCCCAGCGGGCATTCGTTCAACCGCCGCCGGGCGTCGGCCAGCCTGCCGCGGTCGCGCCCCAGCATCTCCACGTAGGCCAGCAGATGATGGCCCAGGGTGACCGGCTGCGCCGCCTGCAGGTGGGTGTAGCCGGGCATGACGCTCTCGGCTTCCGCCTCCGCCTGTGCGATCAGTGCCGCTTGCAGGTTTTTCAGCCCGCCGTCGAGGTCGTCGATGCTGTCGCGCACCCAGAGCCTGAAGTCGGTCGCCACCTGGTCGTTGCGCGAGCGCCCCGTGTGCAGCCGGCCGCCCGGCGCGCCGATCAGCTCCTTTAGCCTCGCCTCGATGTTCATGTGTATGTCCTCCAGCGCGGTGCTGAAGGAAAAGCTGCCGTCCTCGATTTCTCGCAGAATCGTGTCTAGACCCTGGCGGATGGCATCGCCATCTTCCTGGCTGATAATGCCCTGCGCGGCGAGCATGTCCGCGTGTGCCTGCGAGGCGGCAATGTCCTGGGCGTAGAGCCGGCGGTCGAAATCGATGGAGGCGTTGATCCGCTCCATGATCTCGGCCGGGGCGCTCGCAAAACGGCCGCCCCACATGGCATTGGCCTGCGATTTGCGGTTTTTCGGGTTCGCGGTCATCGCGGTCGGGGTTGATTGGTCGGTTGCACGTTTGAACGGGAAGGCAAGATGCACGCAAAGCGCCGCTCAGAAAAGGTTTTCGCGAGGATTTTCGGCTCTCGGCCGGGCCGCCGTGCAGCGCCGGCACTGGCTGCGGCGCTGATTCTCGCTGCGTTTCCGGCCCGAGCGGAGCCGCCGCTCGAAGGCGTGTTCACCGAGAATTTCACGCTGATGGAGGAGCCTGCGCCGGCGCCCGACACCCCGGTTCAGCGGCTGGACGGGACGGCGGCCACGCTGGGCGACTTCCGTGGCGAGGTCGTCCTCCTTAACTTCTGGGCCACCTGGTGCGCGCCGTGCCTGCGCGAGATGCCCTCGCTGGAGCGCCTCGAGGAAGCCTTGCAGGACCGCCCGTTCCGGGTTGTCGCGGTATCCACGGACCGCGGCGGCGGCGCGGCCGTCAGACCGTTCCTGGAACGCCTGGGGCTGGACGATATCACGATCCTGCTGGACCCGCGTTCTCGACTGGCGGCGGACATGGGATTGCGCGGCCTGCCGACCACCTACGTGCTCGACCACGAGGCGCGGGTGATCGGCGGCATGGAAGGCCCTGCGGAGTGGGATTCGTCCGAAGCCCGGGCGCTGGTGGAATACTATCTCGACAGGCTCGACCCGCCGCAGAAGGCTGCGCGCTAGCAGGCGCCTAGTCGACGGCGGTCGAGG
>JAWVYK010000083.1:0-10580 GCA_033722755.1 Rhodovibrionaceae bacterium
CAGTCCGGCATCCTGCAGCGTGGCAGCGACCTCCTTCGCGTAGGATACAGCATCGTCGGTGATGGTGCATACCACCGCCTGTACCGGTGCGAGCCACAGCGGGAATTTTCCGGCGAAATGCTCGATCAGGATGCCGATAAAGCGCTCGAAGGAGCCGAGGATCGCACGGTGCAGCATCACCGGCCGGTGCTTCTCCCCGTCCTCGCCCACATAGGTCGCGCCGAGCCGCTCGGGCATGACGAAGTCCACCTGCAGCGTGCCGCACTGCCAGTCGCGGCCGATGGCGTCGCGCAGCACGAATTCCAGCTTGGGCCCATAGAAGGCGCCTTCGCCGGGGTTGAGCGTGTAGGGCAGCTGGGTCGCCTCGGTCGCCTCCTTGAGCGCCGCTTCGGCCCGGTCCCAGGTCGCGTCCTCGCCGGTGCGCACCGGCGGCCGGTCGGCGAACTTCACCGTGATGTCCTCGAACCCGAGATCGCGGTAGATCACCTTCAGCAGCTCGCAGAAGTCCTTGGTCTCCGAAACGATCTGATCCTCGGTGCAGAAGATGTGGGCGTCGTCCTGCGTGAAGGCGCGAACGCGCATCAGGCCGTGCAGCGCGCCTGAGGGCTCGTTCCGGTGGCAGGAGCCGAACTCCGCCATGCGCAGCGGCAGGTCGCGATAGCTCTTGATGCCCTGCTTGAAGATCTGCACGTGGCCGGGGCAGTTCATCGGCTTGACGGCCAGCGTGCGGTCTTCCGAGGTCGCGATGAACATGTGCTCGCGGAATTTCTCCCAGTGGCCGGAGGCCTCCCACAGCATGCGATCGATGAGCTGCGGCGTCTTCACCTCCTGGTAGCCCGCGTCGTCGAGCCGGGCGCGCACATAGCGCTCGATGACCCGGTAGAGCGTCCAGCCCTTCGGGTGCCAGAAGACGGAGCCGACGGCCTCCTCCTGCTGATGGAACAGGTCGAGCTCCCGGCCCAGGCGGCGGTGATCCCTCTTCTCCGCCTCCTCCAGCATGTGCAGGTAGTTCTTGAGCTGCTTCTCGCTCTCCCAGGCCGTGCCGTAGACGCGCTGTAGCTGCTCGTTGCGCTGGTCGCCCCGCCAGTAGGCGCCGGAGACCTTGAGCAGCTTGAAGGCGTGGCCGAGCTTGCGCGTAGACGGCAAATGCGGGCCGGTGCACAGGTCGAGCCAGTCGCCTTGCCGGTAGACTGTGATGTCCTCGTCCTCCGGCAACTCCTCGATCCACTCGGCCTTGTATTTCTCGCCATGCTCAGCGAACCACCGGATCGCCTCGTCGCGATCCCAGACCTCGCGCTCGATGTTCTCATCGCGCTCGACGATCTCGTGCATGCGTTCCTCGATGCGTTGCAGATCGTCCGGCGTGAAGGGCTCCTTGCGGGCGAAGTCGTAGTAGAAGCCGTTTTCGGTGGCCGGTCCGAAGGTGACCTGGGTGTCCGGATAGAGCTCCTGGGCGGCTTCGGCGAGGACGTGCGCGGCGTCGTGGCGCAGCAACTCCAGCGCGTCGGGATGGCCGCGGGTGACGATCTCGACCTTGGCGTCGCCGGAGATGGGCCGGCTGAGATCGCGCAGTTTCCCGTCCACCTTGATGGCCAGCGCATCCTTGGCGAGGCGCGGACCGATCGCCTCGGCGACCTCGTGACCGGTCACCGGCCCGTCGAACTCCTTGACGCCGCCATCGGGCAGCGTGATCGACACCGGACGGTTTTCCTGCGCCACACTCTCCACGGTTCCTCGCTCCCTACGCTCCTCGCATCGCAAAGCGCCGATAATTCCACGGATTCATGGCCTTCGCGAGAGGCCGGACTTTAGAAGGAATCACCCCTCTGTCAAGGAGCCGGCGGTCTTCCGTCCGCCGCCGTCTCGCCCGTCTTCGCCCGCCTGCCCGTCGGCCGACATGCGGGCATAGGCATCGGCGCGCAGCAGCTCCTGATAGACCGCGAGGGTACGATTGCACATGCGCTCGCGCGAGAAGAAGCGGCGGGCGTGCTCGATCGCCTCGCGCGCCAGACGTTCGCGGCCGTAGGACTGGAGCGAGAGCGCCTGGCGGATGCCCTCCGCAAAGGCCTCTGGATCGCCGGGCTCGACCAGGAAAGCCGTGCGGTCGGGGATCACTTGCTCGGGCACGCCGCCGTGGCGGGCGGCCACGACCGGCCGGCCCATCGCCTGCGCCTCGCTGACCACGCGCCCGAAGGCCTCGGGCTCGATGCTCGCGTTCACCACCACATCGGCGAGCTTGTAGGCCGCCGGCATGTCGTCGCAGGCATCCATCAGCCAGACCCGGCCGGTGAGACCGAGGGAGGCGATCTTGTTCTCGAGCTCCCTGCGATAGGCCGTGCGGCCCTGATCGGCGCCGACCAGAATGCAGATCAGATCCAGGTCCCCCAGACGCGCGACGGCGTCGATCAGCAGGCCCTGGCCCTTCCAGCGGGTCAGCCGGCCCGGCAGCATCACCACCGGCACCCCGTCGGGCAACCGCCAGGTATTGGCGAGCTGGATCACCCGCTCGGCCGAGACGCGCTCCGGATCGAAGCGCTCGATGTCGACGCCACGCTGGATGACGCGCACACGCTGCGGATCTATGCGGTAGGTCTGGCGGATGTGCTCGGCGATGAACTCGGAATTGGCGATGACGCGCTCGCCTTTTGTCATGACTGCGTTGTAGAGGCGCTTGAGGGCGTTCGCGTGTCCGTAGGTGCCGTGAAACGTCGTCACGAAGTGGCAGCCCAGCCGCCGCGCCGTGAGGTAGGCGCTCCACGCCGGCGCACGCGAGCGGGCGTGCAGGATGTCCACCTGCCGCTCGATGACGAGGCGCTGCAGACGCCGGGCGTTGCGGCGGATGCCAAGCGGGCTCTTGGTCGCAAGGGGCATGGTGATATGTTCGGCGCCGGCGCGGCGGATTTCGTGCTCCATTGCCCCGCCTTCGGAGGCGACCAGCGCCGTGCCGCCCGCCTCGACCACGGCCGCGGCCACGTCGACGGCCGTGCGCTCGACGCCGCCGCCGCCGGCTTCCAGCGCCGGCAGCACCTGCAGCACCACGGCTCCGCTGCCTTCCGCCGTGGTCAGACGGATGCTAGCTTCCCGTTCGCCCGAGGTGTTTTGTCCGCGATCAGGAGACGACATGGCAGACCGGATTGCAGAAAGTCATTCGACCCAGAGACTATCACGGCCGGACGGCGCGACCATCGCCTATCGCCGCCTTGCAGGGAAAAATCCGGGCATTGTCTTCCTGGGCGGTTTCAAGTCCGACATGACCGGAACCAAGGCCCTGGCGCTGGAGGATTTCGCCCGGCGGCACGGGCGCGCGTTCGTGCGCTTCGACTATCAGGGCCACGGCGAATCCTCGGGCGAATTCGAGGAGGGCACCATCGGACGCTGGGCAGAGGACGCCATTGCGGTCATCGACGAGTTGACCGAGGGATCGCAGATTCTGGTCGGCTCGTCCATGGGCGGCTGGATCATGCTGCTGACGGCGCTCGCCCGGCCCGAGCGCGTGGCCGGCCTGATCGGCATCGCCGCTGCGCCGGACTTCACCGAGGACCTCATGTACGCCCGCTTCGACGAGGCGGCCCGCCAGGCGCTGGAACGCGAGGGCGTCTATTACGAGCCGTCCGAGTACGACGAGCCCTACCCCATCACCAAGCGCCTCATCGACGAGGCGCGCAGCCACCTGCTTTTGCGCGGACGCATACCCATCACCGCGCCGGCGCGCCTGCTGCACGGCATGCGCGACGAGGCCGTGCCCTGGGAGTGGTCGGCAAAGCTGGCCGGCCAGTTGGAGAGCGAGGACGTGGAGATCACGCTTGTGAAGGCCGGCGACCACCGCCTGTCGGAGCCCGCCGACATCGCCCGCCTGGAACGCACGCTCGTCGAGCTGATCGCGGCCGTGGGCGGCTAATCGCCGTTGCTTTCATCGGCGATCGCCCGCAGGCCCTCGCGGTACGTCGGGAAGAACAGCTCGACGCCCAGCTCCTCCCTGATCCGGCGGTTGGAGACGCGCCGGTTGTCGGCGTAGAAGCTGCGCGCCATGGGCGAAAGCTCCGCCTGGTCGATGGGCACCAGCGGCGGCGGTTCCAGTCCGAGCAGTTCGGCGGCATAGGCGGTCACCTGCTCGGCCGGTGCGGGCTCGTCATCGCAGACATTGTAGACCGCGCCCGGATTCGGCCTCGCCATGGAGGCTTCCAGCACGTTGGCGATATCCTCGACGTGGATGCGGCTGAAGACCTGCCCCGGCTTGTCGATGCGCCGGGCCGTGCCGGCCTTCACCTGGTCAACGGCGCTGCGCCCGGGCCCATAGATGCCGGCGAGGCGAAAGATGTGAACCGGCGTGTCGGCCCGGTCCTTCAGCTCCATCCAGGCGCGCTCGCCCGCCACGCGGCGGCGGCCGCGCGCGCTGCTTGGCCGCGGCTCCGCGCTTTCGTCCACCCACTCGCCGCCGCGGTCGCCGTAGACGCCGGTGGTGCAGAGATAGCCGGCCCAGACGAGGCCGCCGAGCGCGGCGATGTCCGCGCCGTGATGGTCCAGAACCGGATCGCCCGATTCGTCCGGCGGCACCGAGGAGAGGATATGCGTCGTCCCGGCCAGCGCTGCACGCGGATCGTCCAGCGGGCGGTCCCGGTCGAACGGATAAGCCTCGGCGCCCAGCGCCGCGATCTCGCGCAGGCGCGGCTCGCTGCGCGCCGTCCCGGCGACCGTCCAGCCCTTGGCCATAAGCCGTCTGGAGAGGACGCCGGCGCTGTAGCCGAGCCCGAAACAGAACAGGCGCGGGCCGGTCGCTTCGGTTTTCTCTTGCGGCATGGCGGATAAGAATCCAGAAAGTTGAAAGGGAAGCCGCGGAGCGGAGCCTAGGAGCCGGCGAGACTAGAAAGCATGAAGCTGCGAGACAAGTTGGTTGAACATTGGCCCGGTCTTGCCGGGACGCTCCGGGCCTCGTGCGCCATCGCCCTGGCCTTGCTGGCGCTGTCGGCGCTTTCGCCGGCGGGCGCGCAGGACAGCGACAACGCCGCCGATGCGGCGCGCTATTCCCTCTGCCTCAGCAAGGCGCAGAATTCGCCCCAGGACGGCGAGACGATGGCGCGCTCCTGGATCGCTCAGAACGGCGGCAGTGCGGCGGGCCATTGCCTGGCGGTCAGCCTGATCGCGCAGGGCCGCTTCGAGGATGCGGCTGAGCGGTTGGAAATTCTGGCGCATGCGGCGGACGAGACGAACAAGGCGCTGCGCGCGGACCTGCTGGGCCAGGCGGGGCAGGCCTGGATCCTCGCGGACCGGCTCGATCGCGCGATGGAGGCGCAGACCCGCGGCCTCGATGTCGACCCGGACAATCTCGAGCTTTTGATCGACCGGGGCCTGACACACGCCAGTCTGGAGGACTACTGGAGCGCGCTCGACGACTTCAACCGCGCCTACGACCTGGCCCCCGGCCGGCCCGACCTGCTGACCTACAGGGCGACGGCGTATCGCTATCTTGATGTCGGCGTGCTGGCGCTCGACAACGTGAACCAGGCGCTGGGCATCGATCCGGACAACCCGGAAGCCCTGCTGGAGCGCGGCATCCTGCGACACGCCGAGGGCGACAACGAGGGCGCGCGGGCGGACTGGGAAAAGGCTGTCAGGGTCGCTCCGAAAAGCCCCGCCGGCCGGGCCTCGGCGCAGAAGCTTCGCATCCATTTCCGCGACTAGGCGGGGCTGACCGATCCCGATCGATTGCGGCTCAGAAATCCAGATCGGCGTAGTGCTTGGGCGGCGGCATGCCGGGAATGCAGTCGGCCAGGATCTGGCGCATCGACGGCCGGGACTTGACCCGCGCATACCAGTCCTTGGCGGCCTCGTGCCGCTCCCAGGGCACGTCGCCCAGATAGTCCACCGCCGAGATATGCGCCGCCGCCGCCACGTCGGCGACCGAGAAGTCATCGCCCGCCAGCCAATTGCGCCGCTCCGCCAGCCAGCCGATGTAGTCCAGGTGATGGTGGATGTTGCTGTGGCCGGCCCTGATCGCCGAGGAATTGGGCTGGCCCATGCGCAGGAAGCGCTTCATGAGTTTCTCGTCGACGAGGTTGGCGGTCACCTCGCGGCCGAACTTTCGGTCGAACCAGTAGAACAGCCGCCGGACCTCGGCGCGCTGCAGCGGGTCGCGGCCCAGCATATTGCGCTCGGGATAGACTTCCTCGATGTACTCGGCGATGACCGCGGCCTCGGCGACCGCCGTGCCGTCGGGCTCGCGCAGCACCGGCACGTCGCCCGAGGGATTCAGCCTGAGAAAGGCCTCGCGCCGTTCCCAGACCTGCTCGGACTTCAGGGTGAAGTCGAGGCCTTTTTCGGTCAGCAGAATACGGATCGTGCGGCTGCCGGCGTGCAGCGGCAAATGGAACAGCGTGCGCATCGTGGCCGCGACTATAACGTCGTTGCGGAAAATGGAATAGCGGTGAAATGCGCTGTGGTTTGCGCCCAACGCGATTGATAAAGTCGCTGCCCCGACTGCTTTGCGGCGACGTTCGAGGAATTCTGTCGATCCCATGCATGCCGAACTTCTGAGCGACGAGGACCGCGAGCTTTTAGCCTTGGCGGAAGCCACGATTCGCGAGCGCTACGTGCCGAAATGGAATCAGGTGGCCGCCGCCGTGCGCATGGCGTCGGGCAAGATGTACGTGGCGATCAATCTGGATACGCATGTGGGCGTGGCCGGCATCTGCGCCGAGCCCATCGCCATCGGCCAGGCGCTGCTGAAGGCGCAGGCGCCGGAGGACAGGGTGATTGCCGTGGTCGCCGCCGTGCGCGGCTATGGGCCCGTGGCCGGACAGCCGGAAGAGGTGCGCATCGTCTCGCCCTGCGGGCGTTGCCGCGAGCTGATGGCCGACTACGGGCCCGACGCCCGCGTCGTCGTTCCCAACGAGGAGGCGCCGGTGAAGGTGCCCGCCATGGAGCTGCTGCCGTCGAAGTACACGCGGGAGTAGGCGTTGGCGGAAACCGGCGCCCGCGCTCACTCTGCGGGCTGCGCCGCGCCCTCTTTCTCGTCCTCGTCCTCGCGGGTGAGCGGCTGCTCCAGGTGCGGGATGATCTCCTTCGGCACCACCTGCCAGAACTTGCCGCGCACGCGCTCCCATTCGATCAGCAGGCGCTCGGCGAAGGCGGACTGTGTCTCGCGCACGTGCTCGGCGATCAGCGCCTTCAGCATCTCCTCCCAGTGTTCGGTCTGGACACGCTGATAGATGACGCTGTCGGCATTGATGTGCTGTTCGAGCCGCTGGTCCTCGTCGAAGACGAAGGCCATGCCGCCGGTCATGCCTGCGGCGAAGTTGTCGCCGACGGCGCCGAGAATGACCGCGACGCCACCGGTCATATATTCGCAGCCGTTGGCCCCACAGCCTTCGACCACGGCGGTGGCCGCCGAGTTCCGCACGCAGAAGCGCTCGCCCGCCTGGCCGGCGGCGAAGAGCCGTCCACCGGTCGCACCATAGAGAACGGTGTTGCCGATGATGGCGTTTTCGTTGGTCGCCAGGCGCGACGCCGTCATCGGCCGCACGACGATGGTGCCGCCGGACAGGCCCTTGCCGACGTAGTCATTGGCGTCGCCGAAGACCTCCAGCTTGAGGCCCTGCACCGCCCAGGCGCCCAGCGACTGGCCGGCCGAGCCGCGCAGGCGCACGGTGACGTGCCCGGGCGCCAGACCGGTCATGCCGAAGCGCCGCGTGATCATCGAGGAGAGCTTCGTGCCGATGGCGCGGTGCGTGTTGCGAATGGTGTACTGCAGCTGCATCTTCTCGCCCTCCTCGAAGAGCGCGCGGGCGTCCTGGATCATCTGCGCGTCCAGGGTTTCGACCACCTCGTTGCGTCCCTCGCGGGTCGAGTGCGTCGGCAAATCGCCGGAATCGGCCATCACCAGCAGCGGATTGAGGTCGAGGTCGTCCAGGTGCGGCGCCCCCCGGCTGACCTGATGCAGCAGGTCGGTGCGGCCGATGATCTCGTCGAGGTCGTGGGCGCCCAGCCGGGACAGGATTTCGCGGACCTCCTCGGCCATGAAGGAGAACAGGTTGACCACCTTCTCCGGCGTGCCGGTGAACTTCTGGCGCAGCTTCTCGTCCTGGGTGCACACGCCCACCGGGCAGGTGTTCGAATGGCACTGCCGAACCATGATGCAGCCCATGGCAATCAGCGAGCCGGTGCCCACGCCGAACTCCTCGGCGCCCAGGAGAGCGGCCATGACCACGTCGCGGCCGGTCTTGATGCCGCCGTCGACGCGCAGTGTCACGTTGTGGCGCAGCTTGTTCAGCACCAGCACCTGGTGCACCTCGCTGAGGCCCATCTCCCAGGGCGCGCCGGCGTACTTGATGGAGGTCTGCGGGCTGGCGCCGGTGCCGCCGACGTGCCCGGAGATCAGAATCACGTCGGCCTTCGCCTTGGCGACGCCGGCGGCGATGGTGCCGATGCCCGAACGCGAGACGAGCTTCACGCAGACCCGCGCATCGGGATTGATCTGCTTCAGGTCGTAGATCAGCTGCGCCAGGTCCTCGATCGAGTAGATGTCGTGGTGCGGCGGCGGGCTGATCAGCATGACGCCCGGCGTCGAGTGCCGGAACTTGGCGATCATCTCCGTCACCTTGAAGCCGGGCAGCTGACCGCCCTCGCCGGGCTTGGCGCCCTGGGCCACCTTGATCTCGATTTCCCGGCAGTGGTTCAGATACTGCGCCGTCACCCCGAAGCGGCCCGAAGCGATCTGCTTGATGCTGGAATTCGCGTTGTCGCCGTTGGCATAGGGCTTGAAGCGCGCGGGGTCCTCCCCGCCCTCGCCGGAATCGGACTTCGCGCCGATGCGGTTCATGGCGATGTTGAGGGTGCCATGCGCCTCCGGGCCGAGCGCGCCCAGCGACATGCCGGGTGTGACGAAGCGCTTGCGGATGGCGGTGATGGATTCCACCTCCTCCAACGCCAGCGGCTCGACGCCGTCGGTCTTGAAGTCGAGCAGGTCGCGCAGCGAGGTCGGCGGCAGGGCGTGCACGCCCTCGGAATACTTCTTGTAGGTCGAGTAGGAGTCGCTGCCCACGGAGGCCTGGAGGATGTGAATCAGGTTGGCGCCCCAGGCGTGCTGCTCGCCGTTGCGGCGATACTTGTAAAAGCCGCCGACCGGCAGCACCACCACATCGTGCTTCCAGGCCTGGCCGTGCATGTCGAGAACCTTCTGCTGGATGCCGGTCAGCCCAATGCCCGAAATACGGCTGGGCATGCCGGGGAAGAACTCGTCCACCAGGGTCCGGGACAGGCCCACGGCCTCGAAGTTGTAGCCGCCCCGGTAGGAGGACAGGACCGAGATGCCCATCTTTGACATGATCTTCAGCAGGCCCTCGTCCACCGCCTTGGTGTAGCGGCGCATGCACTCCTCTAGGTTGGTGTCGCCGAAAAGGCCGCGGCCCAGCCGGTCGGCGATGGATTCCTGCGCCAGGTAGGCGTTGACCGTCGTCGCCCCGACGCCGATCAGAACCGCGAAATAGTGCACGTCGATGCACTCGCCCGAACGCACGTTGAGCGAGGTGAAGGTGCGCAGCTTCTGGGCCGTCAGGTGGGTGTGCACGGCGCCGGTAGCCAGGATCATCGGTATCGGCGCCTTGTCGGAGCCGATGTCCTTGTCGGAGAGCACGATGTGTTCGCAGCCCTGGCGGACGGCGTCCTCCGCCTCCTGCTGGATGCGGCTGAGCGCCGTGCGCAGGGCGGGGTCGCCACCGGCGGGATCGAAGCTGCAATCGATCTCGACCGCTGTTGCGCCCATGTAGTCGCGCATCGCCAGGAACTCGGCGTTGGTCAGAACCGGCGATTCGAGCTGCAGCATTCGGCACTGGCTCTCGTCCTCGGCGAGGATGTTGCCGAGGTTGCCGAGACGCGTTTTCAGCGTCATCACCCGCTTCTCGCGCAGGGAATCGATGGGCGGGTTGGTCACCTGGCTGAAGTTCTGCCGGAAGAAATGATGCAGACCCCGGTAGCGGTCGGACAGCACGGCCAGCGGCGTGTCATCGCCCATCGAGCCGATCGCCTCCTTGGCGTCCTCGACCATGGGATGGAGGATCATCTCCATGTCCTCCATGGTCTGGCCATAGGTGAACTGGCGCCGGCGCAGCTTCTCCTTGTCGAACTCCGCCTTTTCGCCGTGGTCCGGCTTGATCAGATCGTCGATGCGGGTGATCTGCTTGACCCATTGCCCGTAAGGCTCGCGTCCGGCCAGCAAATCCTTCAGCTCGCCGTCGTGGTAGAGCTTGCCTTCCTGCAGGTCGACAGCAATGAACTGGCCCGGCCCGATGCGTCCCTTCTCGGTGATGCGGTCCTCCTGCAGGCGCACCATGCCGGTTTCCGAGCCGGCGAAGAGCAGGCCGTCCTCGGTCACGGTGTAGCGCAGGGGCCGCAGGCCGTTCCGGTCCATGCCGGCCAGCGCCCAGCGCCCGCCATAGGCGCAGATCGCCGCCGGCCCGTCCCAGGGCTCCATCACGGTGTTGCAATAGGCGTAGAAATCCTTGTGCGCCTGCGGCAGCGGCTGCTCGGCGGACCAGGCCTCGGGGATCATCATCGCCTTGACCATCGGCAGGTCGCGGCCGGCGCGC
>JAWVYK010000084.1:0-10567 GCA_033722755.1 Rhodovibrionaceae bacterium
ATCCGCCCTACAACATCGAGAAGATCGGCGACGACCAGTATCGGATTTCGATGGCCGTGGCTGGCTTCGGCGAGGATGAGCTTGACGTCCAGGTCGAGGATACGACCCTGACCGTCCGCGGCAAGGCGAAGAGCGAAGAGGAGTCCGAGGAGAAGGATTCCAACTTCCTCTATCGCGGCATTGCCCGGCGCGCGTTCGAGCGGCGCTTCCAGCTGGCCGAGTTCATCCAGGTGACCGGCGCGAAGCTGGAGAACGGTCTTCTGCACATCGACCTCGTGCGCGAGGTGCCCGAGCGCATGAAGCCGCGCTCCATCGCCATCGACTCGAAGGATCAGACCTCGAAGGCGATTGAGGGCGAGAAGACCCAGAAGGCCGCCGAACCTGAAGGGCGTGCCATCGGGCTTCCGGCGAAGCTAGACCGGAAGCGGAACGAGAAGCGGCCGGGCCCCATCGCCCGGCCGTTTTTTTTGGGGCGCCTTCTCTAGAGCCAGCCGCGCTTCTTGAAAAACAGGTAGGGCAGCACGGCGGAAAGCAGCATCAGCAAAAGCGCCAGCGGATAACCGAACGGCCAGCCCAGTTCGGGCATGTGCTGAAAATTCATGCCGTAGATCGAGGCGATCAACGTGGGCGGCAGGAAGACCACCGCGACCAGCGAGAACAATTTGATGATGGCGTTCTGCTCGGTGCTGATCATGCCGAGCGTTGCATCGAGCAGGAAGTTCACCTTGCCGTTGAGGAAGGCAGTGTAATCGGTGATCGAAGTGATATCGCGCGACAGGGTCTTCAGGCGCATCTGCAGCCCCCTGTCGTGATGCATGTGTTCCAAAGCCCTGGCGAAGGTCTCCATCCGGTCCAGCGTCACCAGGCTTTCGCGCGCCTTCGAAGTCAAATCGCCGTCCTGGCCTATGCGTATGAGAAAGCCCTGAAAGTCCGAGGTGCGCGGCTTCTTCGCCGGCCGGAAGATCTCCCGGCTGGTGGCGTCGAGGTCGGCCCCCACCACCTCCAGGATGTCGGCCAGGCGATCGGCGATCGCCTCCAGGATGCCGAGAAAGGCCGATTCCGGCGTAGCGAGCAGTTCCGGGTCGCGTTCCGCCTGGCGCTCGAAGGTGCGGAAGGGCTGCGGATCGGTGTAGCGGATGGTGATCAGGTGCTCGGACAGCAGCACGAAGGTGACGACGGCGCTTTCCGGGTTTTCCGTATCGGCGCGCGTGACCAAGGTGGCCGTCATGAAGTACGCGCCCTGGTCGTGATAGAGCCGCGAGGACGCCTCGATTTCCTGCATCTCGTCCGGCGAGGGGATGACGACGCCCAGCCACCTCCCCACCGCACCCGCCTCCTCGTCCGTGGGCTGGAAGAGGTCGACCCAGACGACGCCTTGGGCGGACTGCGACGCCTGCGGCGCACCCTCGCTTCGGCTGACCTGCCCGTCTTCGACGCGATAGCTTCGGATCATCGTCGCCCCGACGCCTCCCGCAAGGGCGCCTAAAGCTCCGGCGCGGTTTTCTTCACGCTGTCGCGCTGGCGGAAGCCTTCGAACCATGCGCTCAGCTTGGAGGCGTTCGCCAGCATCTGCTCGCCTTCGGGAGTCGCCGAAAAATAATCGATGACCGGCAGCATGTGGCAGTCGGCCAGGCTCAACGCGCCACCAACGGCGTATTCGCCCTCGACAAGCTGGTCCAGCGCCGAGACCGCGGTGCGCGCCGGCTCGACCGCCTCGGCGACGGCTTCCTCGTCGGTCTGCTCGCCAAGCTTCGGCATGACCAGCCGCTGGATGACGATGGCGCCCACGATGGGTGGGTAGGAGTAGCCGTCGACGATGTTGATGAGCTGCGTCATGCGCGCCTGGCCCTTGGCGTCAGTGGGCTGCAGGCCGGGCCCGTCGAAGGCGGCGTCGCAATAGCGCATGATCGCCTCGGTCTCGTAGAGCTGGAAGCCTTCGTGTTCGAAGGCCGGCACCTTGCCCCAGGGATGCCGCGCGACGTGCTCGGGGTGCTTGATCTCGCCGGAGAAGATATCGACGTGGTGCAGGTCGTAGTCGACGCCCTTTTCCTCCAGAACCAGGCGCACGCTGCGCACATAGGTGGAATAGGCGGGTCCATAGATGACAGGCTTGCCCATGGCGGCGTTCTCTCTTTTTCTCTGTTGATCGGCAGGGGACATGATCGCCGCGCGCCGCCGCCTGTCAAAGGCGGAATCGCACAGGCGCGCGCTTATCGGCCGGAAACGCGGATTTTCTCCAGGCAGGCGTGCAGCTGCGCCGGCATCTCGTCCACGGGGCGCATGGTCTCGCGGTCCACGAAGACGTGCACGAAATACCCCGTCGCCGCGGGCTTGTCGCGGCCCTGCTTGAACAGCCCGATCTCGTACGTGACCGCGCGACGGCCCAGTTTCGCCACGCGCAGACCGGCCTCCACCGGCTCGGGAAAGGTGAAGGCGTCGTGGAAGCGGCAGTAGGTCTCGGGCGTAATGCCGACGACCGCGCCGGCGTGGATGTCCAGCCCGCCCTCGCGGATCAGATACTCGTTAATCACGGTGTCGAAGTAGCTGTAGTAGACCACGTTGTTGACGTGGCCGTAGATGTCGTTGTCCATCCAGCGCGTCGGAATGGTGAGGAAATGCGGATAGTTGGCACGGGTGGTGGGCGCCGTCTCCGGCGGCCGGGTGTCCTGCTTGCTTTCGCTCATGGTTCTCGCCGGTGTTTTCTCGGGGGCCCCGCGACGGGATTACAGAAAGCCCTTCAGCGCGTCCAGCGTCTGGTCCGGGCGCTCGGTCATCATCATGTGCCCGCAGTCCGGGATGACGATGGCTTCGGCGCCGTTGAAGGCCTCAGCCAGTTTGCGGCCCGCCTTGGCGGGGGTCATGTTGTCGCCGTCGCCCAGCACGAGGCGCACGGGACATGAAACCGCCGCGGCGCGCGCCGGCGCATCGGCGTAGGCGTTGCACGCGGCAAGGTCGCGGTAGAGCACGCCGGGCGCGGCGCGTTCCAGCAAACGCTCGCCACCCATCATGAGCCACAGGCCCGGTGCGCGCGCGCCGCCGAAATGACCGGCCGCGCCATGTCCCCACGAGCTCACCAGCTCGACGGCCAGGTGGTCGTCCTTCTCCGCGGCTTCCAAAAGGTCGGGGTGCACCGGCATTTTCGGCGCCACGCCGAGCAGAGCCAGCGCGCGCACGCGCTTTGGGGACCGGCCGGCGCAGTCGAGAGCCGCCAGCGCGCCCATGGAGTGCCCGGCCAGGGCGGCCTCGGAAACCTCCGCGGCATCCAGCAAGCCTATGATCCAGTCCGCCATCTCGGCGACCGAGGCCAGACCCGGTCCGTCCGAGCGGCCGTGGCCCGGCAGGTCGACGGCCAGCACATTGCGTCCGTGGTGCGCGAAATAGCGGGCCTGCAAGGCCCAGACCGTGTGATCCATGCCGGCGCCGTGAATGAAGACGATGGTCGGCAGCCCCGGATCGAACGGGCGGCCGCCGGTCGCGGCGAAGACCTTGCGGCCGTCGACGGTGAATTCCATGAAGGCCCCGCTCAGTCCCGTTGCGAGGCCCTCAGGGCCTGCTTGAGGTCTTGGATGATGTCGTCGGCGTCCTCCAGGCCGACCGACAACCGGACCAGGTCCTCGCCGACGCCCGCGGCTTCCAGCTCCTGCTTGGACATCTGCTGATGCGTGGTGCTGGCCGGATGGATGACGAGCGACTTTGCATCGCCCACGTTGGCGAGATGCGAACAGAGCCTGCAAGCCTCGATGAACCGCGCGCCGGCGGGCCGGCCGCCCTTGACGCCGAAACAGATGATCGAGCCCGCTCCCTTGGGAAGCAGTTTTCGGCCGAGCTCGTGATCGGGGTGCGAGGGCAGGCTCGGGTGATTGACCCAGCCGACAGCCTCCTGGGACTGCAGGAACTCCAGCACCTTCTCGGTGTTCGCCATGTGCCGGTCCATGCGCAGGCCCAGCGTTTCGATCCCCTGCAGGAAATACATGGCGTTCTGCGGCGCCATGGTGGCGCCGAAATCGCGCAGGCCCTCGGCACGGGCGCGCATGGAAAGCGCCTGTGGGCCGAACTCCTCGGCGAAGTCGATGCCGTGATAGCCGGCATAAGGCTCGCTCAGCGTCGGAAACTTGCCGGAGTCCTCCCAGTCGAAGCGGCCGCCGTCGACCAGCACGCCGCCGATGGCAAGGCCGTGCCCGCCCAACCATTTGGTCGCCGAATGGACGACGATATCCGCGCCCATGGGAATAGGCTTCGCCAGATAGGGGGTGAGGAAGGTGTTGTCGATCGCCAGCGGCAGCTTGGCCCGGTGCGCCACTTCGGCCACCGCCGGCAGGTTCAGGACCTCCAGGCCGGGGTTGCCCACGAGTTCCGCGAAAAGCAGGCGAGTCTCCGGGCGGATCGCCGCCTCGAATGCGCCCACGTCGCGCGGGTCGACGAAGGTCGTGGTGATGCCGAAGCGCGGCAGCGTGTGGGTCATCAGGTTGATCGACCCGCCGTAGAGCGAGCGCGAGGCGACGATGTGCCCGCCCTGCCCCATCAGCGTGGCGATCGCCAGATGCAGCGCCGCATGGCCGGAGGCCGTGGCCAACGCGCCCACCCCTTGGTCCAGGGCGGCCACCCGCTCCTCCAGCACCGCGGTGGTGGGATTGGAGATGCGCGAGTAGATGTGTCCGGCGCGCTCGAGATTGAACAGGCTGGCCGCATGCTCGACATCGGGAAAGACATAGGATGTGGTCTGGTAGATCGGCACAGCCCGCGCCCCCGTGACCGGGTCGGGGCGCTGTCCCGCGTGCAGCGACAGCGTGTCGAACTTCAGAAATTTCGGATCGGCCATGTCGAGGCTCCCATGAGGGCGGTAGGTCACGGCCGGCGTCGGAGCCCGGCGCGGCCCGGCACCGGCCAGGCGACTTCGAGGCCGAAAGATTTGGAGGGCCGTCGGCGGTTTCGCGCGCCGCGGCCCTCCTGTTATTCGTTGAAGCCTCAACCTGTCAACTTGCCGGATGCCAGAAGCCTACGGTCGGCTCCGCCCGGAATCAAGCCGAATCGCGTGCTGTGCGGGGGTTTCGCGCCGTGCGTGAAATCCCATGGCGGCAAAAAACCGCCGGCCCGCGAACGCCATTCGACAGACGAAAACCGGCCGGCGGCAAGTGGACAGGGAGGCTGTCGGACAGGGGCTCGCGCCCCCAGACCGAAGCTGGCATGAGCGCTGCCGCAGATACAGCGCCCACCGCCGCGCCATGCTACGCGGGATGTGCATAAAACTTGGTTAAAATGCTGCCGGCCGGAACAGCAGCCGGGTACGGTTTCAAGATGCCGCGGGAGCGCTTCGTCATCGGGGTCGACGGATGCCGCATCGGATGGATTGCGGTGCGCCTGCCGGCGCGCGGGTCCATGCAGGCGGAGATCATCCATGCGCAGCGCTTCTCCGGCCTGCCGCTCGACCGGGCCGAGTTGGCTGCGGTCGACATGCCCATCGGCCTGGCCGAAGAGGGACCGCGGGCCTGCGACATTGCTGCGCGCCGGCACCTGCCGCGCGGGCGCAAGTCCAGTGTCTTTCCGCCGCCGCGGCGCTACATGCTTGCGGCCTCCAGCTGGGCCGAGGCCAACGAGATGGGCAAACGACGCGAAGCCACGGGCCTGCCAATCGAAAGCTGGGCCATCACACCGAAAATCCGCGAAATCGATCACTGGATCGCCCCAACGGACCAGGACCGCATCCGTGAAACGCACCCGGAGGTCGCCTTCCACCGGATGAACGACCAGACACTCTTGCCGCCCAAGCGCGGGGCTGACGGACGGGCCGCGCGCCTGCGCCTGCTGCAAGCCGGAGGCCTGGATGCGCTGGAGACACTGCTGCAGAGGCGGCCGTCGGGCGTTCAAGCCGACGATGTGCTGGACGCGGCCTGCTGTGCGCTGGTGGCCAGACGGATGCTCGACGGCGACGGCCTGCAGTTGCCCGGCACGCGCCCGCCGCAGGATGCGCGTGGCCTGCGCATGGAAATCTGGTGCTAGGGCATTCCGCCTACTGCGACGTCCAGGCCCCATCGATCGTCAAGGGCGCGCCGGTGATCTGATCGGCCGCCGGCTGACACAGGAAAACCGCGAAGCCGCCGATCTGCTCCGGCTTGACAAAATCCTTCGACGGCATCTTGGCCAGGAAGTCCTTTTTGGCCTGCTCGAAGGAGACGTTCTTCTCCTGCGCCTGGGCGTCGATCTGCTTTTCGACCAAAGGCGTCAGCACCCAGCCGGGACAGATCGCGTTGCAGGTTATGCCGCTGCCGCCGGTCTCGATGGCGATCACCTTGGTCAGCCCGACCACGCCGTGCTTGGCCGCCACATAGGCCGTCTTGTAGGGCGAGGCAACGAGGCCGTGGGCCGAGGCGATGTTGATGATGCGGCCCCAGCCGCGCTCGCGCATCTTCGGCAGCGCCCGCTTGATGGCGTAGAAATTGGACGAGAGGTTGATGGACAGGACCGCCTCCCACTTCTCGGCGGGAAAGTCCTCGACCGAATCCACGTGCTGGATGCCGGCGTTGTTCACCAGTACGTCGACTGCGCCGAAGGTCTCCTCGGCCCTCGCAATCATGGCCTCGATCTGATCGGGCTTGGACATGTCGGCATCGTCGTAGATGGCCTTGGCGCCGCTTTTCTCCTCCAGCGCACGGCGCAGCTGCTCGATCTCGTCGGCGTCGCCGAAGCCGTTCAGGACGATGTTGGCGCCCTCGGCGGCGAAGGCCTCGGCGATGGCCTTGCCGATGCCGCTGGTCGAGCCGGTGACAAGCGCAGTCTTGCCTTTCAGCATGTCTTCTCCACTTCCTGGCAAGGTCGGTTCCTGCCGACCGTTGAGCATGAAATTCGCCGCTTCATAACCGCTTCGCCGCCGGCTTTCCAGTGGCTGGCGGCAGGCGGAGGCGAATTCCCGACTGTTTGTGCGGCGCGATGGACTATTGGCGCAGCCGGGAGCGACAGGCTATATCGCAACCATGACCGAACAAATCGTCGCATGGTCGATCCTGATCTTCGGCTTCGCGTTGCCGCTCGTCCACGTGGCGCTTTCGCCCAGAAGCGGCCGGTGGCGCCCGCCGGAGGGCGCGCGCTGCCCGCTGGGTCCGCGCACCGGCTGGCTGGTGATCGTCCTGCTGCTCGGGCCCGTCGGCTGGCTGCTTTACCTGCGCGGACGCGCGCGGCACGGGCCGCAACACGCGCCTAGGACTTGAACAGTCCCTCCACGCCGCTGCGGTGTTTCTGTTTTTGCGCGATTACTTCGCGCGCGCGGGCGATCTCCGCCTCCAACTCGGCGATATATTCCTCAAGCTCCTCGACGCCCATGACGTGCAGGTCCTTGGGCGCAGGTTTCTTCTTCTTCGGCTCCAGATCGTTCCAGTCCATGGATTCTGCTCCTCGCGGTGCTCCGGCCCGGCGTCTTGCAAGCTCAAGGGGATCATACTAGACCACGGGAAAGGCACGAAACCCTGGGGAGCACGGAGCATGCCAAGCGATATCCCGGACACCATGACCGCCATCGAGATCCCGGAGCCCGGCGGACCGGAAGCCCTGAAGCCCGGGAAGCGGCCCGTGCCCGAGCCCGGCGAGGGCGAGATTTTGATCAAGGTCGCCGCCGCCGGCGTCAACCGACCGGATGTCATGCAGCGCCAGGGCAACTATCCGCCGCCGCCGGGCGCCTCCGACATCCCTGGCCTGGAAGTCGCCGGAACAGTCGCAGCGGCGGGCCCGGGCGCCAGCGAATGGAAAGTCGGCGACGACGTGCTGGCGCTGGTCACCGGCGGGGGATATGCCGAATACTGCGTGGCGCCGGTGGGACAGGTCCTGCCGGTGCCCAAGGGACTGGACATGGTCGAGGCCGGGGGCATCCCGGAAACCTTCTTCACGGTGTGGACGAACGTCTTCGATCGCGGCCGGCTGCAGCCGGGCGAAAGCCTGCTCGTCCACGGCGGCTCCAGCGGCATCGGAACCACCGCCATTCAGGTCGCCAGCGCACTGGGCGCGCGCGTCGTCACCACCGCCGGCAGCGCGGAGAAGTGCGCGGTCTGCGAGGATCTGGGCGCAGTGCGGGCGATCAATTACCGCGAGGAGGACTTCGTCGAAGTCGTGAAGGACGCCACGGGCGGCAACGGTGTCGACGTGGTGCTCGACATGGTCGGCGGCGACTACATCCAGCGCAACATCGCCGCGCTCGCCGCCGACGGACGGCTTTGCTACATCGCTTTTCTTGGCGGCTCCAAGGCGGAGTTCGATTTCCTGCCGATGATGCTGAAGCGCATCACCATCTCCGGTTCGACGCTGCGCGCCCGCGACACGGCGTTCAAGGCCGACATCGCGCGCAAGCTGAAAGAGCGTGTGTGGCCATTGCTGGAAAGCGGCGAGGTGAAGGTCGTCGTGCACAAGGCCTTCGCCCTCGAAAATGCTGCGCAAGCGCACGAATTGATGGAGTCGAGCAAGCACATCGGCAAAATCATTCTGACCCCCTGAAACTCGCGAAAAACATAGAATTCGCCTTTCAACGTTTGCGCTAAGGTCTTATATACGCAGCATCAGCTCACAGACGGATGACGGCTGCAGCCAGCGCCGAGGCGCCGGCCGGCCGAGCGGGCGGCGGGGCGACATGCATGGGCCCCGACGTCGGAAAAGGAGGACTTATGGCCAAGCTTCTCATGCCCAAGGCGACCGCCGTATGGCTCGTCGAGAATACGGCGCTGACTTTCGAGCAGATCGCCGAATTTTGCGGGCTTCACACGCTCGAAGTGCAGGGCATCGCCGACGGCGAAGTGGCCGCGGGCATCCAGGGCTGGGACCCCGTCGCCAACGGGCAGCTGACCAAGGACGAGATCGAACGCTGCCAGCAGGACCCTTCGGCGCGCCTGAAAATGCGCGAGCAGGACCTGCCGGAGCCGGCCTCGCGCACCAAGGGTCCGCGCTACACGCCCATCGCCAAGCGCCAGGACAAGCCGGACGCCATCGCCTGGTTCATCCGCAATACGCCCGACTTGAAGGACAGCCAGATCTCGCGCCTGATCGGCACCACGAAGAACACGATCCAGGCCATTCGCGAGCGCACGCACTGGAACTCGCCGAACATCCGTCCGCGCGATCCCGTGCTGCTCGGCCTTTGCAGCCAGTCGGAACTGAACGCCGAGGTCGCCAAGGCCCGCAAGGCCGCCGGCAAGCCGGTCGAGGACGACATTCAGGCCGAACCCAGCGAGCTTTTGCAGCCGGCTGAGGAGGAAACCTACCAGACACCCCCCTCCGAGCGGCGCGACAGCGGCGGCGACGGCGGCTGGAACCTCTAGGCCCGGCTTGGCTTTCCGCTAGCCTCGCCAAGACCGGTTTTTTCAGAGCGCTAACGGGCGCTGGGCCTATTTGCCCTCGTACTTGAACGAGATTCTGACCTTGGCCCTGAACGCTTCGACCTTGCCGTCCTTGAGCACAAGGTCTTGTTCCGTGACTTCCGCCACCCGGAGGTCTCGCAGGCTTTGTGCCGCTCTTTGCACGGCGGCTTGCGCTGCTTTCTCCCACGAGTCAGTGCTGGTACCGACCAGTGTGATCACCTTGTAGACGCTCTCGGCCATCTTTGCCTCCCTTGCCTGGTCCCTTATGGGATTCATCTTCCGGATATATCTTTGCAGCCGGCACGCAACTGCTCAAGGTTTACCTCTTGGCAGGCCTTGAGGTCGGCGGACACTGGGATCGAATTGGCGGAGCCTTCGCCGCCCAGTGACGGCGAGTGGCGAGCGCTGAAGGCCCGAATGCCGCACCGGCTGCCGGCCTAGTCCTCCGGCACCGGCACCACCCCATTGAGCGGCAGACGCCCACCGTCGGCGTAGATCGTCTCGCCGACGATGTAGCTGGCGTCCTCGCTGGCCAGGAAGACGGCGATGCGCGCCATCTCGTCGGGCTCGCCCACCCGGCCGATGGGCGTGCGCATCAGCATCTTGCGCACCGCTTCGGGATCGGCGGCGACCTTCTCGAAAACCTCCGTGCGGATCGAGCCCGGCCCGATGGCGTTGACCCGGATGCCGTGGCCGATCAGCGACAGGCCCATGACCTTGGTGAGTTGACGCACGCCACCCTTGGCGACGACGTACGGCGTGATCGTCGGGATCGCGACCTCGGCGTTGATCGAGGACATGTTGATGATCGTCCCCGCCTCGCCGTTCGTACCCGGCCCCTGCTTGACCATCTGCCGCGCGGCGGCCTGACCGGTCAGGAAGACGCCTTTCAGATTGATGCGGATCACCTTGTCGAAGTCTTCCTCGGAAAACTCCAGGAAATCGCCGGCGATGACGATGCCGGCATTGGCGATGGCGCAGTCCACGCGCCCGAAGGCCGCCACCGCGCGTTCGACGAGGGCGTCGACCTCCGCCTTGTCGCCCACGTCGCAGCGCACAAAGATCGCCTCTCCGCCGTCGGCCTGAATTTCCTCCGCGGCCTGCTCTCCACGTTCCTCTGCCACGTCGGCGATCACCACCTTGGCGCCTTCGGTCGCAAAGCGCTTGGCGCAGGCAAGACCAATGCCCGCCGCCCCGCCGGTGATGACGGCAACCTTGTCCTTGAGGCGCATGGG